>JALZMX010000188.1 GCA_030857985.1 Actinomycetota bacterium
GTGATGTAGTACTTCACCGGGAACCGGCCGCCGCCGACGGGTTGGGGAGTGGGCTCGATGCCGCACTCGTAGGAGTCGAGCTTGGCGCGGTTGTAGCGCTTGGGGCCGGTAAGGAAGCTGACCGCGATCGAGAAGATCGCGAAGCCGGCCGCCAGCAGGGCGAGCCCCAGGATCGGCACGTAGAGGTCCACGCGGCTACTCCTCTCTCCTGGTCGTCATGCCGCCGGGGCGATCCTGCTCAGCGCGTTGACGACCCGGTCCATCGCGTCACCCTCGCGGGGATCGGTCAGGTTGGCCAGCATCTTCAGGGTGAACTTCATCAGCAGTGGACGCGGCAGACCGTACCTCGTGCCGTATCTCATCACGCCGGGGTGTCCGATCAGGTGGGCGAACAGGCGCCCCAGCGTGTAGTAGCCGCCGTACGCCTGGTCCAGGGCGGCCGGGTAGGCGCGCAACGCGCGCTCGCGCTGCTCACCCTCGGGTCGGGCCAGCGCCTGCGCCACGACGTCTGCGGCGATCAGCGCCGACTCCATCGCATAGGCGATGCCCTCCCCGTTGAACGGATTGACCATGCCACCCGCGTCGCCGACCAGCAGCATCCCGTCGGCGTAGTGCGGCTTGCGGTTGAAGCCCATCGGCAGTGCCGAGCCGCGGATCTCCCCGACCATGTTCTCGTCGCGAAACCCCCAGTCGGCGGGGGTGTTGAGCAGCCACCTCCGCAGTACCTCCTTGTAGTCGACCTTGCCGAACGCGGCGGAGGTGTTGAGGATGCCGAGCCCGACGTTGGCGGTGCCGTCGCCGACGCCGAAGATCCACCCGTAGCCGGGCAGCAGCTGACCATCACCGGGCGCGCCGTCCCACAGCTCGAGCCACGACTCGAGCCAGTCGTCGTCGTGGCGTGGGCTGCGGTAGTACGTGCGCACCGCGACCCCCATCGGCCGGTCATCGCGCTTGTGCCGACCCTGTGCCAGTGCCAGCCGCGCCGAGTTGCCGTCGGCGGCGATCACCAGCGGTGCCCGGTACGTCGTCGGCGGGCCGGCCTCCTCGCTCGCGCGGCCGTTCTCGTCCACCGGGCGCGCGGCGACGCCGACGACGCGGCCGGTGCGCTCATCGTGCAGTGGGCCGGTCACCGCGATCCGCTCCTGCAGCCGGGCGCCGGACTTCTGCGCCTGCCGGGCGAGGATCTCGTCGAAGTCGAGCCGGGTGCGCACCAGGCCGTGGGCGGGGAACGCCGCCAGGTCGGGCCACGGCAACTCGATCCGGTGACCGCCGCCGACGATGCGCAGGCCGTGGTTCTTGACCCAGCCGGCCTCGTCCAGATCGATGCCCATGCCGACCAGCTGACGGACGGCGCGCGGCGTGAGCCCGTCGCCGCAGACCTTCTCGCGGGGGAAAGCTGTCTTCTCCAGCAGCAGGACGTCGACGCCGGCCCGGGCGAGGTGGTACGCCGCCGTCGAGCCGGCCGGTCCGGCTCCCACCACGATGACGTCGGCCTGCCGCTCGTCGGCGGTGGTCCTGGTCATGGCGGGTCCCTTGCTTCACCGGCTGTTCGAGGCGGTACTGACAACGCTTGCTACTTCGTGAAAACCTTCACGAGCATGCGCGAGACAGTCTAGGCACCCCGCAACGGTTCCGCGAGTGGCGGCCCACCCCCCTCCCGCCGAGGTTGCGCATCAGCCCCGCCACCTCCCGCCGAGGTTGCGCATCAGCCCCGTCCCATCGCCGCGGCGGGGAATCTGAATCAGGTGCGACCGCGCGATGCAGCGCCACGATCCCGCCGGTGAGGTTGCGCCAGGCCACCGAGGACCAGCCGGTCGCGGCGATCCGCAGCGCCAGCTCGGCCTGGGCCGGCCACGCCCGGATCGACTCGGCCAGATAGACGTAGGCCTGCGGACTCGAGGAGACGAGCCGGGCCACCGGCGGCAGAGTTCGCATGAGGTATTCCACGTAAACCGTGCGGAACGGCGCCCAGGTCGGGTGGCTGAACTCACAGACCACCAGCCGGCCACCCGGCCGGGTCACCCGCAGCATCTCTCTCAGCCCGGCGTCTGGGTCCACCAGGTTGCGCAGTCCGAACGAGATCGTGACCTCGTCGAACGTCGCGTCGGGGAACGGCAGGCAGGTGGCGTCGCCGGCGGTGAACGGGTACGCCGGGCGGCGACGCTTGCCGACTCTCAGCATGCCCTCGGAGAAGTCGCAGGGCACGACGTACGCCCCAGCCTGCCTGAACGACAGGCTGGAGGTGCCCGTACCGGCGGCGAGGTCCAGGACCAGCTCGCCCGGGCGCGGGTCCGCCGCGGCGACGACGGCGCGGCGCCACTGCCGGTCCTGACCCAGCGACAGCACGTGGTTCGTCACGTCGTAGCGCTGCGCGACGTCGTCAAACATTGCCGCGACCTCGTGCGGATCCTTGTCCAGTCGGGCACGGCTCACGACGCTCACCCTCGCACGGTGATCGCAGCGCGTTCGCTGGCGGGTCGTACGCTGTCGCCTCATGACCACACTCGCCGAGGGCAGGGCGCAGCGTATGCCGCTGGTGGTCCGGACGGTGGCGATCGAGGACCCCGGAGCGCTGCTCTCACTGCTCCCCTCCGATGCGCCACTGGCCTGGCTGCGACGCGGTGCCGGCCTGGTCGGCTGGGGCGAGGCGGCGCGGCTGGACACCGGCGGCGAGGACCGTTTCGCGGCCACCGAGCGCTGGTGGCGCGACGTCTCCGCGGTCGCCGTGGTCCGTGATGAAGTGGGATTGCCGGGTTGCGGGTTGGTGGCATTCGGGTCGTTCGCGTTCGCCGCCCAGCCGGGGAGCTCGTTGCTCGTCGTACCGCAGGTCGTGGTCGGCCACCGCAGCGGTTCCTGGTGGGTGACCACCGTTGGCTCCGGCACCCTGACCGCGCCTCCCACCCTCGGGGCCGTGTCGGCGGCACGAGCTCCGCGCCAGGTCGTCTTCAGCGACGGCGCGCGCTCCGGGACGATGTGGGAGTCGGTGGTCGCCGACGCGGTACGCCGGATCGATGCCGGTGAGCTGGAAAAGGTCGTGCTCGCCCGCGACCTGGTGGCGCGCACCGACGACCCGGTCGACGTGCGCTGGCCGCTGCAGCGTCTGGCCGAGAGCTATCCGACTTGCTGGACGTTCCACGTCGGAGGGTTGTTCGGTGCGACACCGGAGATGCTGGTGCGTCGCGAACGCGGCCTGGTCACCTCGCGGGTGCTGGCGGGCACGATCCGGCGCAGCGGCGATGACGCTCGCGACCTGGCACTGGCAGCGTCGCTGGCCCGGTCCAGCAAGGACCTGGAGGAGCACGAGTACGCCGTGCGGTCCGTCGCCGAGGCCTTGGCGCCGCACTGCACGAGCATGAACGTGCCGGAGACGCCGTTCGTGCTGCATCTGCCGAACGTGATGCACCTGGCCACCGACGTGACTGGGGTCATGCAGGACAACACGACGTCTTTAGGGCTCGCGGCGGCGCTGCACCCGAGCGCTGCGGTCGGCGGCACACCCACGGCCGAGGCACTTGCGCTGATCGACGAGATCGAGGGCATGGATCGCGGCCGCTATGCCGGGCCGGTCGGCTGGATCGACTCAACCGGTGACGGGGAGTGGGGCATCGCGCTGCGCTGCGGGCTGATCGACGGATCTTCGGTGCGGCTGTTCGCCGGTTGCGGCGTCGTCGCCGACTCCGATCCGGAGGCGGAGCTGGCCGAGGCTCAGGCGAAGTTCGTCCCGGTGCGCGACGCGCTCGGCTGATGAGCGACTTCGACGACCTGCTGGCCGAAGGGCTCGGGCTCGACGTCGAGGCCTACTGGGGAGCCGGCTTTCTCGAGGGCCGCTACCGGGTCAAGGCGCCACCCTGGACCTGGCGGGAGCTGGCCCGCCCGCACCTGGCCGGCGCCGACTCGGCACTGGACATGGGAACCGGTGAGGGGGCCGCTTGGTCGATCTTGCGCCACTGCCGCGTTTCACTGTGGCTTACGAGGAGTGGTGGCCGACCGTGCCGGCCGCGGCTGCACGCTTGCTACCCACCGGCGTGAACCTGGTGGTCTGTCGCGGTTCCGTCGACAACACCGAGCTGGCTGGCCCGCCCGACCCTCTGCGCCCAGGACTGCCGTTCGCGGACCACAGCTTCGACGTGGTGCTGAATCGTCATGAGTGCTTCGATCCGGCAGAGGTGCTCCGCATACTGCGTCCGAGCGGCGTCTTCCTGACCCAACAGGTGGGCAGCCTCGACACCGACTCGTTGCGGGACATGCTCGGCCTGGATCCCGCCGGTGGACGGTGGGACCGGTCTCTGGCAAGGCGGCAGGCGGAGAGCGCCGGGCTGGAGGTCGCCGACTCAGGAGAGGACTTTCAGCCCGTTCGAGTTCACGGACATCGCGGCGCTGATCGGCTACGTCCGCACGATCCCGTGGGCGGTGCCGGAGTTCGACGCCACGTCGATGCGTGGCCTCCTACGGCGGCTGAACAGCGCTGTGAAACGCAGGGCGGAGTCGTAGGCGTCAGCCACCGATTCTGGTTGGCGGCCCGCAAACCATGACCCTCACTGGCCAACCGTCGGCCGTCTCGCGACCAACTGATGCGCATGATGAGATAACCTGTGCATCATGCGCACCACTGTGTCCATCTCGGACGAGTTGCTCACCGCTGCCAGAGAGCGGGCGAAGGCCACCGGACGGTCGCTCGGGCACGTGCTCGACGCCGCACTGCGACGCGAGCTGTTCGCCGATCAACCCACCGGGGAGCGCCCGAACGTTCCGGTGTTCGACGGCAGGACCGGTCCCCGACCTGGCATAGACCTGACCTCCAACCGGTCGTTGTACGAGGCCCTCGACGAGGACATGCCGCTGGACCAGCGGCGCTGAGCCGTGCAACTGCTCGACGTCAACGTCGTGGTCGCCGCGCACCGTCGCGACCACCCGCACCATGCCGGGGTCCGTCCGTGGTTCGACCGCTTGGTCGACGGTCATGAGCCCTTCACCGTCCCGACCGTCGTGTGGGACTTCTTCCTGCGCCTGGTCACCCACCGGCGGGTATTCGACGTCCCCACGCCGCTGCCCGAGGCCTTCGCGTTCATCGATGCCACCTGCGCGCAGTCGCACCACCTGCTCACCAGCCCGGGAAGCCGCCACCTGACCCTGCTGCGGCGGCTGTGCGAAGAGGCGGATGCGGCCGGGGACCTGGTGCCCGATGCCGTGATCGCGGCCGTCGCGCTCGAGCACGGCTGCGAAGTCGTCACACTCGACCGCGACTTCGCCCGGTTCTCCTCCGTCCGACACCTGCGGCCCCCGAGGTCGTAACCGGCGGTCCGGCGGGCGAAGGCTGCCGGATCACTGCGGCTGGGCGACAAAGGACATCGGGTCGCCAGCACCGAGATCGGTGATCCCGGCTGTGTGCAGGGCTCCGATCACCATCGCACGGTGCGCGGCGGCGAACGTGATCGTGTGCGCGACCATGCCGCCGTACGTGAAGACCTCCGGAGGCTCGCAGACCGCGTCGACGAACGCCTCGTCGAGACGGCCCGCGTCGCCGAGCTGCCGCACGATGGCGACATAGGCAGGGCCGCTCACCGCGTTCTGTGCTCGCAGCTCGGCGATGCCCGAGCCGAACTCGACCGGCTGCCGCCCCTCGACCGCGGCGAGCCACACCTCCGGCTCGAAGACCAGGTAGCGCAGCTCTCTGCGCAGTGTCGGGTCGTCGTCGAGCGTCTCGACCGAAACCTCGATCGGCGCGTCGAGCACGTCGTCGGACAGTCCAGCCGCTCGATCGAGTAGCTGCTCGGTGAGCCAGTGATTGTGCTCGACGATCGTGTAGAGCAGTTCCATCGGACCAACCTTTCGGCGGGCCGGCAGGGTCAGCCCTGCCGGCGGGTGGAAGTGGACACCATTGGGGGTGTCCAGGGCGAGTCGCGCCGGCCGGCTCCGCCATCGCGTCGGCGGGACCCCGTAAGCCCGGGCGAAGGCCCGGGTGAACGCCTCGTGCGAGGAATACCCGGCTTCCACCGCCACGTCGAGCACCGTGACCTCGGGCTCGAGCAACCGGTACGCCGATCGCTCGAGCAGCACCCGTCGGCGGAACCGGGCAGGTGTCTCACCCGAGGCCGCGGTGATCAACCGGTCGAAGTGGAAGCGCGACATGTGCGCGCGCCGCGCGACATCGTCGTGCCGAGTGTGGTGGTCGTCCAGGAGCTCGGCGACCAGGTCCACGAACCTGGCGAAGACGTCGGTAGCGCTGCTCATGGGTCCACTCTGGCCGCGACGGACGGTCAGCCGCTTGATCGTTCTTGCGCTGTTGCGGCGGCTGCGGCAAGCCGCTCGACCAGAGCCCGCCGGTTGCTGCGGTCGATCGGGCACTCGACCACGGTGATCCCGCCAGCGGGGCGATCGAGAGCCGCGCGCAAGTGGGCACGGTCGTCGACCCGTTCGAACGGCGTGCACGTCGCTGCGCACAGCGCCTCGAGGTCGGCGCCGTGCGGTGTGCCGAAAGTCCGCTCGAAGGACTCCTGGTACTGCGGTGCGCCCTGCTCCAGCGTCGCGAAGATGCTGCCACCGTTGTCGCTGGCGACCACGATCGTCAGGTCGGGACGTGGTTCGTCCGGACCGATCAGCAGCCCGTTGGCGTCGTGTAGGAAGGTCAGGTCGCCGAGATAGGCGATCGCGCGCGAGGACTCGCGGGCCAGCGCGGCGCCGATCGCAGTGGAGACCGTGCCGTCGATGCCGGACAACCCACGGTTGGCCAGGATCTTTCGACGCTCGCCCACCGGGTAGGGCGGCGCCATCAGGTCGAGGTCCCGGATGGGGTTGGACGAACCGACCACGAGCAGGCCGGCGGGGGGGACGGCGGCGGCCACCTCGGCGGCGACCTCGAGCGGCGATCCGGCGTCGGGGCGCACGGTCTCGTCAACGGCTGCACTCACCCGACGATCGGCGGACTGCCAGTCGGCAAGCCATCGCAGGTCCGCCGGCCGGTCCACCGTGACGGCGCTGAGCACCCGGCTGACGGTGTGGCCCGGATCGGTCCAGCCAGCCGCGGTCGGAGCCACCGCCACGACCTCGACGTCGCCGCGGGCCAGCAACCGGGTCACCGGCCGCGAGAGCGTCGGGTGACCGAAGACCACTACCCGTTCGATCCGCTCGGCCAGCGCGCCGTCGAGCAGCAGTCGGTAGCACCGCAGGGCGTTGGGGCCGGTGCGGGCACCCGAGGTCGGCTCGGCCAGCAGCGGCCAACCCGCAGCCTGCGACAGCAGCCGGGCCGGCGGGCCGGCGTCGTCGCCGGCGACCACGACCGTGGCGCTGTCCACGGTCAGCTGGGTCGGCGGCGCCGCGGGCGACGGCTCGGCCACGGTCCAGGCCCGGCCACCGGGGCGGCCGTCCAGCGGCTCCATCCAGTCGGCGTCGTCGTCTGGCACCAACGGCTCGCTGAGCTGCAGGTTCAGGTGCACCGGCCCAGGCTGCCGCGTGCTGGCCCCGGTGGCCGCCAGGACCGCTCGGGCGGCCATGGATCGCCAGGCTCCCACCTGCCCGATGTCTCGGGCAGGTGGGATCACGTCGGCGAAGAACCGGGGGGCGGCACCGAAGATCCGCACCTGGTCGGTGGTCTGGTTTGCGCCGGTGCCGCGCAGGTGTGCGGGCCGGTCGGCGGTCAGCACGACCAACGGCACCCCGGCGTGGGACGCCTCGAGCACCGCCGGGTGCAGGTTGGCCACCGCCGTGCCCGAGGTGGTCACCACCGCGACCGGTCGACGCGCTGCCTTGGCCATCCCCAACGCGAGGAAGCCGGCGGTGCGCTCGTCGACCCGAACGTGCAGCCGAAGCCGACCGGCGGCGTCGGCGGCCGCGAGCGCAAAGGCGAGTGGTGCCGAGCGTGAGCCCGGGGCCAGCACCGCGTCGCGCAGGCCACCGCGCACCAGCTCGTCGACGAGCACGCGGGCCAGCGCCGCCGAGGGGTTCACGGCGTCCGATCCTGACTGATCAGCGCGCGTACGTCGCCAAGCCGCCGCACCCACCGGGGGTCGGCCGCCTCGTCGACGGCCACCCGGTCGAGCGCCGGATCGACCCGGCGTACCTCGAGGTGCCCCCGCACCGGCAGCAACGGCGCGTCGACCACGTCGTGCTCGAGCAGCTGCACGGTCGCCAGGCCACAGGCGTACGGCAGCTCCGGTAGCGCCGCCGCAAGCGCCACCCCGGCCGCGATCCCCACCGAGGTCTCCAGCGCGCTGGAGACCACGACGGGCAGCCCGATCTGCTCGGCAACGCGCAGACATGCCCGCACCCCGCCCATCGGCGCCACCTTGAGCACCGCGATGTCCGCCGCTCCGAGCGCCGCCACCCGGAGCGGATCCTCGGCCAGGCGGATCGACTCGTCCGCGGCGATCGGCACCTGCACCCGCCGCCGCACCGAGGCCAGCTCCTCCACGGTCGCGCACGGCTGCTCGACGTACTCCAGGTCGAAGTGGTCCAGGGCACCGATCGCCCGCACGGCCTCCTGGACCGACCAGGCGCCGTTCGCGTCGACCCGAACCCGCCCACCCGGTCCGAGCGCGTCCCGCACGGCCTCGACCCGGCCCAGGTCGTCGACCAGCCTCTGGCCCGGCTCGGCGACCTTGACCTTGGCCGTCCGGCAGCCGCTCGACTCGCGCACGATCGCCGCCGCCTGCTCGCTGCCGACGGCCGGCACTGTGCAGTTCACCGGCACCCGGTCGCGCAACGGTCGCGGCCAGCCCTCGTCAGCGGCCTCCAGCGCGGCCCGCAGCCATGGCGTGGCGGCCATCGCGTCGTACTCGCAGAACGGGCTGAACTCCCCCCAGCCGGCCACCCCCCGCAGCAGCAGTCCCTCGCGCACGCCGATGCCGCGGAAGCGGGTCCGCATCGGGATCGAATAGGTCGCGATCACACCAGCTCCCGAAGCGCTGCCCGGTCCAGCTTGCCGGTGGCCAGCAGCGGTAGAGCAAGTACGACGACCAGGTCCCGCGGCGCCCAGCTGCGGGGCAGCCGGGCGGAGACGAAGTCGCGCAGCTCCGCCAGCGAGGGGCAGGAACCCGCCGCCGGCACCACGACGGCCACCACCCGCGCGCCCCACTCGGCATCGTCTGCGCCGAGCACCGCGGCGTCGTCGATGCCGGGATGCTCGCGGAGCCGGCACTCCACCGCGGGCAGTGCGACGTTGACACCTCCGGAGACCATTACGTCGTCGACCCGGCCGAGCACCTGCAGCAGGCCGTCGGCGTCGAACGCACCAAGGTCCTGGGTGCGCAACATGCCGTCGGCGAATGCGGACTCGGTGAGGTCGGGCCGGTCGCGATAGCCGTCGAACAGCACCGGTCCGCCCAGGCAGATCCGGTCCTCGGCGTCGAGCTTCACCGCGAGGTCGGCCAGCGGCAGCCCGTCGTACACGCAACCGCCACAGGTCTCGCTCATCCCATAGCTGGTCACCACCGCGATGCCCCCCTCCCGCGCCGCCCGCACCAGGGCAGGGTCGGCAGCCGCGCCTCCGAGCAGCACCGTGTCGAACCTGCGAAGGGCCTCGACCTGGCCGGGGCGCTCCAGCAGCCGCACCAGCTGGGTCGGCACCAGTGAGACGTAGCGCCGCTCGCCGGTCATTGCCGCGGTCGCGGCCTCGAGGGAGGGATGCTCGTCGAGCAGGACCGGGGCGGCACCGCCGAGCAGCGAGCGCACCAGCACCTGCAGCCCGGCCACGTGGTGAGCCGGCAGCGCCAGCAGCCACTGTCCCGGCCCACCGAGGCGGGCCAGCGAGGCCCGGGCCGAGGCGAGTACGGCGGCTCGGCTCAGCACCACGTCCTTGGGCCCGCCGGTCGACCCCGACGTACGCACGACCAGCGGCGGCACCTCCCCGCTGGCGCCGAGCCAGCCCTCGAGCACTGCCAGCAGCGCACGCGGTTCGCCCTCGACCGGCTGCAGCGACGTCACGGGCAGCAAGGCTACGACCAGGCCGGGTCGCCAGCGCGCTCCGGCTGACACACTGCTGCGCTATGGCCACCGTCGCCGACTGGACCGGGGGGGCGCGCCCTCGCACGCTGCCAGCGGCGGTCGCGCCGGTCCTCGTCGGCACCGGCGCCGCGGCCTTCGCAGGCTCGGCGATGGTGGGGAAGGCACTGCTCGCCCTAGCTGTGTCGCTGGCTCTGCAGATCGGCGTCAACTACGCCAACGACTACTCCGACGGCATCCGCGGGACCGACGCGCAGCGAGTGGGGCCGCTGCGCCTGGTCGGCTCCGGCACGGCCACACCGGCCGCGGTCAGGTGGGCGGCGTTCGCGGCGTTCGGGGTCGCGGCTGCGTGCGGGCTGGCGCTAGCGGCCACGACAACGTGGTGGATCCTCGCGGTCGGCGCGGCGGCGCTCCTCGCCGCCTGGTTCTACACCGGGGGGACACGGCCCTACGGCTACCGCGGGCTCGGCGAACTGTTCGTGTTCGTGTTCTTCGGTCTGGTGGCGGTGGTCGGTACGACGTATGTCCAGACCGAGTCGGTGACCGCCGTGAGCGTCCTGGGTGGTGTCGCGGTCGGGTCGCTGGCCTGTGCGATCCTGGTCGCCAACAACCTGCGCGACATCACGACCGACCGGGTCGCCGGCAAGCGGACCCTGGCGGTCCTGCTCGGCGATGGCGCCACCCGCGGCCTCTACCTGGTGCTGGTCCTTTTCGCCTATGCCGTCGTGCTCGTGCTGGCGGTCTCGGTGACGCCGGGGGTGCTGCTCGCGCTGCTGTCGTTGCCGTGGTCGTGGCGGGCCGCGCGGCCGGTCCGGGCCGGGGCGAGCGGCGCCGCGCTGGTCCTGACGCTGCGCCACACCGGCCTCGCCGAGCTGGTCTTCGCTCTCGGCCTGGCCGCCGGCCTTCTCTTGGCCGCCGCCTGACCTCGGCGGTCCTCGTCACGGGGTGGCACCGTGACGCACCTATCGTCACAGGGCCACCCCGTGACGGAGGCGGGCGGAGGCGAGCGCTGCGGCCAGGCTCATCGAGGCAGCCCGGAGGGCTCATGCCAGGCGCCGGTGCCGGCGAAGTGTTCGAGCGTGCGCGTGTACGGCGTGATGTCGAGCCCCTGGCCGGACAACCAGTCGTCGTCGTAGTAGGTGTGCGCATAACGCTCTCCGCCGTCGCACAGCAACGTGACCACGCTGCCACGGCGCCCGGATGCGCGCATCTCGGCCACCAGCCGCAGCGCACCCCACATGTTGGTGCCGGTCGAACCGCCCACCGACCGCCCGGTCACCTGCGAGCACCAGCGCATCGCCGCCATCGAGGCGGCATCCGGGACGCTGATCATCCGGTCCACGACCGCCCCGACGAACGACGGCTCGACCCGCGGCCGTCCGATGCCCTCGATCCGAGAGCCTCGATCAGAACGCATCCTCGGGTCCTCGGCCAGCCAGCCGGGGAAGAAGGCGGAGTTCTCGGGGTCCACGACGCAGACCCGGGTGGCCAGCCGCCGGTAGCGCACGTAACGCCCGATCGTGGCGCTGGTGCCGCCGGTGCCGGCGCCGACGACGACCCAGTCGGGCACCGGGTGCTCCTCGCGCTCGAGCTGCGAGAAGATCGACTCGGCGATGTTGTTGTTGCCCCGCCAGTCCGTCGCCCGCTCCGCGAACGTGAACTGGTCGAGGAAGTGGCCCCCGCACTCGGTCGCGAGCCGGCGCGACTCGTCGTAGATCGCGCCCGGGTCCTCGACGAGGTGGCAGCTGCCACCGTGGAACTCGATCAGTTCCACCTTCTCGGGACTGGTGGTCCCAGGCATCACCGCGACAAAGGGCAGACCGAGCAGCCTGGCGAAGAAGGCCTCGCTCACCGCGGTCGAGCCGGACGAGGCGTCGATCACGGTGGTGCCCTCCCGGATCCAGCCGTTGCACAATCCGTACAGGAACAGCGATCTGGCCAGCCGGTGCTTGAGGCTGCCGGTCGGGTGCACCGACTCGTCCTTCAGGTAGAGCTCGATGCCCCAGTCGGCCGGCAGCGGAAAGACGTGCAGGTGCGTGTCGGCGCTGCGGTTGGCATCCGCCTCGACCCGCCGGATCGCCTCGTCCACCCACGCCCGCGTCTGCGGCCGGCACCGGTCGACGTCCTCGCAGCAGCCTGGCTCACTCATCGACGTCCTCACGGCGCCGGGCGTCGCCGTAGCGCGTGCGGGCCTGTGCCGCCCGAGCCTGGATCCCCGCGGCCAGCCGCTCGCGCAGCGGCCGCAGCAGCGGGTACGACGCGATCGCGGAGAGCGCGACTGCGATCAGCGCCGTCCACAGTGCCGTGAGGTTGCTCCACTCCAGCCAGATCGAGGCGACCAGCCACACCACGCCCCACGCCGCCAGGAACAGCAGCAGGCGTGCCAGTGTGTAGACGACGACGGACCTCACGCGCGACTCCCGGTTGGAGGACGGACCCGCTCAGCGTAGGTCAGCTCCGAGCACCTCCCGGAGCAGGGCGGGCTCGACGTTGCCTCCCGACACCACCGCGACGGTGCGGCCCAGCCGACGGGCCGGGGTGCAGGAGAGGTACGCCGCGACCGCGACCGCGCCACTGGGCTCGACCACCAGGCGCGAACCGTGGGCCAGCAGCCGCATCGCGGCTCTGATCTCCTCCTCCGACACCGTCATCACCTCGTCGACGAGGACGCGGATGTGCTCCCATGGCAGGGCGCCCGCCTGCGTCACCCGCAGGCCGTCGGCGATCGTGCGCGAGGTCTGCTCCTCGCTCCACCGGACCCGTTCCCCGCGCTGCATGCTCTCGGCCAGGTCGCCGGCCAGCTCCGGCTCCACCGCGATCACCCGCGCCTGCGGTCGTCGTGCCTTCAGCGCGACCGCCACCCCGGCCACCAGGCCGCCACCGCTGGCCGGCACCAGCACCGTGTCGGCGTCCGGCCGGTCCGCGACGATCTCCAGTCCCACCGTTCCCTGCCCCGCGATCACGTCGCGGTGGTCGTACGGCGAAACGACGACGGCGCCACGTCGCGCGGCGATCTGGTCGGCCGCAGACTCACGCTCGGCCGCCGGCACCAGCACGACCTCGGCACCCAGCGCCCGGGTGGCCTCGATCTTGGTCGGCGACGCCCCCTCCGGCATCACGATGCTCGCCCGCACGCCGACCGCACGAGCGGCCCACGCCAGTGCCTGGGCATGGTTGCCCGACGAATGTGTCACGACCCCACGAGCCCGGGCTTCCGCGTCGAGCCGGGCCACCGCGTTGCTGGCACCGCGCAGCTTGAACGCCCCGGTCGGCTGCAAGGACTCGGGTTTGAGCTCGAGCGGCGACCCCTCGCGCGCCCACCGCGCCGACAGCAACGGCGTGCGCACCACCAGGCCGGCGATGCGGTGCGCCGCTGCTTCCACGTCCTCGATCCCGACCAGGTCCATGCCACCATCCTGGCGCGCGGCCTACGCTGGAGGCGAGGAGGCTGCCATGGTGAAGGTGCTCGTCGTGCTCGCGCCGCTGGTGCTCGCGATCTACTGCCTGGTCCAGGTCGCCCAGTCGGGCCAGGCGCAGGTCCGCGCCCTGCCGCGCTGGGCCTGGGCGCTGCTCATCGTCGTCGTACCCCTGCTCGGGTCGCTCGGCTGGCTGTTGCTGGGGCGCCCGTCGGCTGCCGGTCCACCCCGACGCGGAGACCGCCCGGCGCCGCGCCGACCGGTGGCACCTGACGACGACCCGGACTTCCTTCGCCGCCTGCGCTTCGACAAGCCCGACGAGCCGCGCTGAGCCGCGCTGAGCCGCCGCTCCTGACCAGCACCGTCGTCGCTCAGACGCCGGCGTAGGAGTGCAGTCCAGAGGCGAAGAGGTTGATGCCGATGAAGTTGAACAGGAACGTTCCGAACCCGAGCAGCGCGATGATCGCCGCGTTGCGCCCCTGCCAGCCGGCCGTCGCGCGGGCGTGCAGGTAGGCCGCATAGACGACCCAGGTGATGAACGCCCAGGTCTCTTTGGGGTCCCAGCCCCAGTAACGACCCCAGGCGTACTCCGCCCAGATCGCCCCCGCCAGCACCGCGAACGTCCAGAGCGGCAGTGCGAAGGCATGCACCCGGTATGCCACCCGGTCGATGTCGGTTGTGCTCGGCAGCAGCCACAGATAGCCGCGCCGGGCAGTCTCGTCCGGGGTACGGCGTTCGGCCCGCGTCCTCAGCAGGTAGAGCAGCGACGTCAGCGCACCCACGGTGAAAGCGCCGCCGGCGACGCAGGCGGCGGCGACATGGATCACCAGCCAGTAGGAGTGCAGCGCGGGGACCAACGGGCCAGGCGCGACATACAACCCGGGGACCACCATCGCGAGACCCATCACCAGCAGCACGAAGCCGCTGACCGGCAGACCGAGCCAGCGCAGCCGGGAGCGGCGCAACAGCACCAGATAAGCCCCGGTCACCGCGAGGGCACCGGTGGTGCTGAACTCGAACATGTTGCCCCACGGGACCCGATCGGCGGCCAGTCCACGCGCCACCACCCCGATGAGGTGCGCGGCGAAGGCGAGCACGGTCAGCGACTGACCGATCCGGCCGAGCGCGTCGTACCTCGGTGCGGGTTGTGCGTAGGGCGGCGTGGCGTCCGCCGTCACTCGTGCATCGGGCGCACCCACCGTCGCCGTCGCCCGGGTGGCCTCGGTCGCACCGACCGGGGTGACCTGGCGGGCGGCCGCCCACTCGGCCGCGTGCGCCAGCAGCGCGAGTGCATAGACGACCGTGGCGGACGCGAACGCCAGGTTCGACAGCGGACCCCAGACGTCAACGCTCACTTCGGCTCCTCGAAATCGGTCCGCATCCGTATCTGTGCCGCCCACGTGTGCAGGTCGGTCGCGAGGTCTCCCCCGGTCTCGCGATCCAGCCCGGCGAGCTCCACCACGGTAGCCCCGGACCTGGGGTCTGCGCGCACCCAGACCCGACGCGGGCGCACGTACAGCGTGGCGACCAGGCCGGCGATCGCGGCCAGCACCCCGCCCAGCGCCACCCGACGTCCGGGGGTGCTGCTGACCTGCAGCGCCACCATGCGATTCAGCCCGTCGAACGAGATCGACCCGGCTCCGTCCGGGAGCCGCTTGACCTCGCCCGGCTGCAGCAGCAGCCGGAAGGGTTCACCGTCGTCGCGGAACTGCGTCAGCCGGTCCTTGTCGAGCACGTAGACCGACTGTGCCCGGCCGTCGTCCATACCCAGGTCGCCGCGGTAGGCCGTGAGCACGAGCGCCGGGCGCAGCGCGTCTGGGAACGTGGAGTGTGGACCCAGCTCGGGGTCGAAGGAGAAGGTCGGCAGGAAGAAGCCGCCGAAGCCGAGCTGCTCCGGCTCGGCGTCGGGCACCTTGATCACGCCTTGACCGGTGAGGGAGGAGTCACGGTTCAGGAACGGCACCGACCCACGAAATGCCACGTCACCGTTCCCGTCTCGGACGGTGACCAGCGGGGCGTAGCCGTGGTCGATGAGGAACACCGAGGTGGCGCCGACCTGCAGCGGGTGGTTGACCCGCAGGTCATAGGTCTGCGGGTCCTGTCCCGGCTCGGCGACATAGCTGAGATCGGCGGAGAACGAGCGCGGTGCGCCGCGCTGCTGTCCATCGGTCTCGAAGGTCACCGCGAAGTCGTCCAGAGTGAACGAGAACGGCGTCAGCGTCGCGGGGTCGAAGCGGGCGCCGGGCGTGAACTCGTCGTACTGGGTCAACGTGTTGGAGAACCCCTCCCCCTCGACGACCAGCGCACCACCGCGGAACCCGTAGACCGAGCCGTAGGCCACCCCGACCAGCACCACCAGCAGCGAGACGT
Source organism: Actinomycetota bacterium (assembly GCA_030857985.1). Lineage (GTDB taxonomy): Bacteria > Actinomycetota > Actinomycetes > Propionibacteriales > Nocardioidaceae > JALZMX01. The sequence goes on from JALZMX010000188.1 coordinate 15,723, forward strand.
GGAAGACCAGGTTGCCCCCCTCCCGCAGGCGTCCGCGTTGTGCCGCGACGACCAGGCGGCCGTCGTCGTCGGTGTAGCGGCGCAGCCGGAAGCGCTGACGACCCAGCACGTCCTGCGCTGCGTCGCCGATGCGGCCCGCCGGTGCGGCCGAGCTCCACTGCTCGCTGGCGGGCAGTCGCGACAGGCGGCTCGGTGCCTTGGGCGGCGCCGCCCGCCAGGCGTTCCAGTACTGCCGGCTGCGGGGTACGACGCAGCCGATCAGCGACACCATCAGCAGCAGGTAGATCGCGCTGAACCAGACCGAACTGTAGACGTCGAAGAGCCCCAGCCGCTCGTACCACAGCGCCAGCGTCGGATTGGCCTGCCGGACCGCGAACACCTCGGCCGGGGCGACGTCGCGCTGCGGGATGACCGAGCCCGGGATCGCCGCCACGGCGAGCATGAAGAGCAGGATCAAGGCGGTGCGCATCGACGTCAGCTGGCGCCAGGCCCAGCGCGCGAGCTCGGCCGGAGGGAGCGCCGGCGCGGCGCGGCGGGGTGACTTCCGGTCGAGCATCAGATGACCGTCGTCTCACCGAGGACATCGGCCACGGCGGAGCGCAGGTCGGCGATGAGGAGGTCCCACCACCCGGTCAGCAGGAGCAGGCCGACCACCACCAGCAGCACACCGCCGAGGCGGGTGATCCACACCTGGTGTCGGCGGACCCAGCCCACCGCCCCGAGCATCCGCCGGAACGCGAGCGCAGCCGCGACGAAAGGGAGCCCGAGGCCGAGGGAGTACACGAGAGCCAGCAGGGCACCGCGCCCGGCAGACGACTCGTTGACCGAGAGAGTGAGCACCGCGCTCAGGGTCGGACCGATGCAGGGGGTCCACCCCAGCCCGAACAGCACACCCAGCAACGGCGCCGACGCCAGGCCCACGCCCGGCACCGCATGCACCCGCACGTCTCGTTGCAGGAACGGGACCCAGCCGATGAAGGCGAGACCGAGGAGGATCGTCAGCCCGCCCAGTGTGCGGGTGATCACGTCCTGGTGCTCGGTGAGCCACCTCCCGAGCGCGCCGAACAGTGCCCCGTAGGTGACGAAGACGGCAGCGAAGCCGAGCACGAACAACGAGGCCCCCGCGGCCATCCGGCCGCGGAACCGCTCGGCGCCTGCCTGCAGTTCGGCGCCGGACAGCCCGGTCACGTACGAGAGGTAGCCCGGCAGCAGCGGCACCACGCACGGCGAGAAGAAGGACACCGCCCCGGCGAGCAGCGCGACCGGCACCGCGAGCAGCAACGACCCCGACGCCACCGTGGACTGCAGCCAGTCAGCCACTACGTCACCCCGTTGGCGCGAGTCTGCGCTGGCACCCCGTCGCGGTCGACGTCGCGCACCAGCTCGACGAGGGTGGACTCGTCGACCTCCCCTAGCACCAGCGCCGCCACCTGGCCGTCCCGGTCGATCACGATGGTGCTGGGGATCGCCGCCGGTCTCGGCTCGATGCCGAGCAGCGTCGAGCTGTCGGGGTCGTAGATGCTGGGATAGGGGATCTCGTAGCTGCGTACGAATGCCCGGGCGTTGGCCTGCTGGCCCGGTTCTCGGACGTTGATGCCGAGAAACTGCACGTCGTCGGGGGCGAGGGTCTCGGCCGCCGCGACGAGGGCCGGCGCCTCACTGCGGCACGGCGCGCACCAGGATCCCCAGACGTTGAGCACCACCACCGAGCCGGCGAAGTCGGCCAGGGCCAGTGGCTCCCCGTCGAGCGACTCCCCGGCGATGTCCGGCGCCGCCTTGCGCTCCGCCGGCTCCACCACCGTCACCACGCCGGTCCCCCCGACGTAGCCTGCGGCCCCTCCGACCCGCTGGGTGCAGCCGCTCATCGCCGCCGCGGACACCACGGCGACGAGCACCGCGGCGCCACGTCGGGTGCCACCGCGGAGCAGACCAGGACGCGAAGGCACGGGGGGTGGCCTCAGGCGCCGGCCGAGAAGGCGGCGTTCTTGCCGCGAGCCGGCAACAGGTCCGCCGCCGGCTCGGAGTAGGAGACCGAGACGATCTCGTCGCCGACATAGGTGAACGAGGTCAGGCTGCACAGCGTGCACTGGCGCCTGCGGGGGTCGTGCAGGAAGTGCCGGCCCTCCACGGCCGAGCGCGCGATCCACACTGGGAGCTGGTGTGACACGACCATCGCCTCGTGACCGCGGGCGGCGTCTCGTGCGTCGGTCATGGCGGCGAGCATCCGGGCGGCGATCTGCTTGTACGGCTCCCCCCAGGACGGCCGCGCCGGGTTGCGCAGGTGCCACCACGAGGTCGGACGACGCAGGGCGCCGTCACCCACCCCGAACGTCTTGCCCTCGAAGTGGTTGCCTGCCTCGATCACCCGCCGGTCGGTGACGATGTCGAGCTCGAGCCGGCGCACCGACGGGGCAGCCGTCTCCTGCGCCCGCTCGAGGGGGGAGGCGACGACGTGGCTGATGTCGCGCCCGGCGACGGTCTGCGCTACCCGCTCGGCCATCAGCTGACCGAGGTCGGAGAGGTGGAAGTCGGGCAGCCGGCCGTAGAGGATCCCGGCCGGGTTGTGCACCTCGGCGTGACGGAGCAGGTGGACGACGGTCGAACGACCGTCACCGGCGGAGTCGTGGGGCTCGGTGCTCATCCGGTGCCTTCCGGGTCGGGAGCGGCCGCGGCCGCCGCTCCCGCCGCAGGTGGGAGTGCGGCGGCGATCCGGTCGAGCGCCACCTGGTCGTGGGCGGCGCTGACGAACCACGCCTCGAACGCGCTCGGCGGCAGGTAGACCCCGTGCTCGAGCATGGCGTGGAAGAACGCCCTGAACCGGTGCTGCGCCTGCCGCTGGGATGCCACGAAGTCGCGGACCTCGGTGCTCCTGTCGTCCTCGACGAAGAACACGCTGAAGAGGTTCCCAGCCGACTGGATGACGTGCGGCACACCGGCCTCGCGCAGCGCGTCGCCGACGAGCTGCTGGACCTGGGCCGAGGCAGCATCGAGGTGGGCGTACACCTCGGCATCGGCGAGCCGCAGCGTGGCGAGCCCTGCGGTGGTGGCGACCGGGTTCCCCGACAACGTGCCGGCCTGGTAGACGGGTCCCTCCGGCGCCAGGTGCGCCATCACGTCGGCCCGGCCGCCGAAGGCAGCCGCCGGGAAACCGCCACCCATCACCTTGCCGAACGTGATCAGGTCCGGGCGCCAGCCCGCTCCGTCGATGCCGTGGTAGCCGGACGCGCTCACCCGGAACCCCGTCATCACCTCGTCGGAGATCATCAGTGCCCCGTGTGCCGCGCAGATGTCGGCCAGGAACCGGTTGAAGTCGTCCACCGGTGCTATCACGCCCATGTTGGCCGCCGCCGCTTCGGTGATCACGCAGGCGATCCGGTCACCGTGCTCGGCGAACGCCGTCTGGACCGCGGCCACGTCGTTGTAGGGCAGCACGAGAGTCGCCGCCGTGGCAGCCGCGGGTACGCCGGGGGTTCCCGGCAGGCCGAACGTGACGACCCCCGAGCCGGCTGCGGCGAGCAACGAGTCGACGTGGCCGTGGTAGCAGCCGGCGAACTTCACCACGGTGTCGCGACGGGTGAACCCGCGTGCCAGCCGGATCGCCGACATCGTGGCCTCGGTGCCCGACGACACCAGCCGGACCTGCTGCACCGGCGTACGCGCGACGATCTCCTCGGCCAGCTCGACTTCGGACCTGGTGGGTGTGCCGAACGACGTACCGGCTGCCACCGCACGCTGCACCGCCTGGACCACCTCGGGGTGGGCGTGCCCGAGCAGCAGCGGACCCCACGAGCAGACGAGGTCGACGTACTCGCGCCCATCGGCGTCGAGGAGGTAGGGACCGGAGCCGGAGACCATGAAGCGCGGCGTCCCGCCAACGGCGCCGAAGGCACGGACGGGAGAGTTGACACCGCCCGGCGTGACGGCGCAGGCCCGCGCGAAGAGCTGCGCCGAGGCCGGCACCGTGGCCCCCCGGGATACGGCATGGGACGTGGTCACGGTGCCACCGCCTCGAACAGCCGACCCGCATCCGTGGCCCAGTAGGTCAGGATCACCGACGCCCCGGCGCGGTGGATGGACGTCAGTGTCTCGACGATCGCGGCCTCGCGGTCGATCCACCCGCGCGCGGCAGCCGCCTCGACCATCGCGAACTCCCCCGATACGTTGTAGGCCGCGACCGGCACGTCCACGACCGCGCGCACCGCCGCCACCACATCGAGGTAGCCCAGCGCCGGCTTGACCAGGACCAGGTCGGCGCCCTCCTCGACGTCGAGCCGTGCCTCGCGGACCGCCTCGACCGCGTTGGCGGGGTCCTGCTGGTATGTGCGCCGGTCCCCTCGCAGGGAGGAGTCGACGGCTTCGCGGAAGGGTCCGTAGAACGCGGAGGCATACTTCGCGGCGTAGGCCAGGATGCTCACGCCGCTGTGGCCGGCCTGGTCCAACCCACGGCGTACGGCGGCTACCTGCCCGTCCATCATCCCGCTGGGGCCGAGCATCTGGGCTCCGGCCTCGGCCTGCGCCACCGCCATCTCGGCATAGATCGCCAACGTCGCGTCGTTGTCGACCTCGCCGGTCGCGGTGAGGACTCCGCAGTGCCCGTGGTTGGTGAACTCGTCCAGGCACAGGTCCGCCATCACCACGGTCGCGTCGCCCACCTCGGCGACCACGTCGCGCAGCGCCACGTTGAGCACGCCGTCAGGATCGAGCGCGCCGGATCCCACCGGGTCCTTGTGCGCCGGCACCCCGAAGAGCATCAGGCCACCCACACCCGCCCGCACCGCCTCGAGCGCAGCCTTGCGCAGGGAGTCACGGGAGTGCTGCACCACGCCGGGCATGCTCGTGATCGGGACGGGCTCGGTGAGCCCCTCACGCACGAAGACCGGCAGCACGAGCCGGCGTGGCTCCACACTGGTCTCGGCGACGAGCCGGCGCAGCGCCGGCGAACGCCGCAGCCGGCGCGGTCGCACCGCGGGGTAGGTCATGGCCTGCTCAGGTGGCGCGTCGACGGGCCGGGGGACGGCGCTCCGACGGCTTGGTGACGGGTTCACCGGCGTCCAGCATCGCCATCCGGCGGGCGGCACCGAAGTCGGCGAGCGCATCGGTGAGATCCTCCGTCGACGGTGTCGGTGCGAGCACGTCGACCCGCAGGCCGTGTTCCTCGGCGGCCTTGGCGGTCGCCGGTCCGATCACCGCGATCACGGTCGTGGGGTGCGGTTTGCCGGCGATACCGACGAGGTTGCGCACCGTCGAGGACGAGGTGAACACCACTGCGTCGAACTTGCCCGACTTGATCGCCTCCCGGATCGGCGCCGGCGGCGGGGCCGCCCGGACCGTACGGTAGGCAGTCACGTCGTCGACCTCCCAGCCGAGATCGACCAGCCCGGCGACCAGCGTCTCGGTGGCGATGTCCGCTCGGGGCAGGAACACCCGGTTGATCGGGTCGAGCAGGTCGTCGTAGGGCGGCCAGTCCTCGAGCAACCCGCGCGCCGACTGCTCACCGGACGGAACCAAGTCGGGGCGGATGCCCCAGTGCGCGATCGCCTCGGCGGTCTTGTCGCCGACGGCGGCGATCTTCAGCCCGCTGAACGCACGCGCGTCGAGCCCGTACTCGTCGAACTTCTCGCGCACGGCCCGAACCGCGTTGATCGAGGTGAACGCGATCCACTCGTAGCGCCCCTCCACCAAGCCGCGGATCGCCTTGTCCATCTGCTGGGGGTTGCGCGGCGGTTCCACCGAGATCGTCGGCACCTCCTCGGGGACCGCGCCGTGGCTTCGCAGCCGCTGCGACAGCGATGCGGCCTGCTCCTTGGTGCGCGGAACCAGCACCCGCCAGCCGAACAACGGCTTGGTCTCGAACCACGACAACGTTTCCCGCATCGCGACGACGTCGCCGACGACCGTGATCGCCGGTGGGGTCATCGTGGCCGCCTTGGCGTCGACCGCAATCCGGTCCAGAGTGGAGATCACCGTCGACTGTTCCGTGGTGGTGCCCACCCGGGTCATGGCCACCGGAGTGTCCGCCGCCCGCCCGGCGGCAACCAGCGCCTTGGCCACGTTCGCGATGGTGTCGGCAGCCGACAGCAGCACCAGGGTCTGGCCGGCACCGTAGCGCGACCAGTCCACCTTGCTCTCGGCGACGTTGACGACGGCCACCTCGCGTTGGGTGCGGGTGGTAAGCGGCACCCCTGCATACGCAGCCACACCGGTCACCGACGACACGCCCGGCACCACCTCGAAGGCGACACCGGCTCGCACGCAGGCCGCCGCCTCTTCCGGGCCGGTGGCATAGAGCCATGGGTCACCGCTCAGCAGTCGGACGACGTGCTGCGCGTGCTTGGCGGCTTTGACCACCAGCCGGGCCCGGGACGCGTGGGTGAGCGGCTGACCGTCTTCGCCGTACCCCCCGTCCACGACCTCTCCGGTGTAGCCAGGCAAGACCTGCTGCAGCAGCGCGGCGTGCTCGGGCGCCTCGACCACGACGACGTCGGCGGTGCGGATGACGTCCAGCGCCCTGACGGTCAGCAGGCCGGGGTCACCGGGGCCGGTCCCGACGAACGAGACGAATCCGGCGGGCCGGGCCGGCCCAGTAGTCGGCCCAGTAGTCGGCGCTGTTGTCGGTGCGGCGGCCTTCGGGCGCGCAGCCCGGCTGCTCGGCTCGGCCGTCGACGTGGTCGCGGTCGTGGTCGTCACGGCAATCTTCTTCCTGGGTTGCTTGCGGGCAGCGCTCATGGCACACGTTCCCCGATCAGTGAGTCGGCACCGTCGATGAGCATCTCCTCGGCCAGACGTCGGCCTAGCGACGCCGCGTCGCCGACCGCGCCGGTCGTGGATCTTCTGACGAGGTGCGAGCCATCGACGGCGGCGACGACGGCGCGCATCCAGACTTCCTCGCCGGAGTCCCCGAGCGCAACTTCGGCGAGAGCACCCACGGGCGCGGTGCAACCGGCCTCGAGAGCGGCGAGCAGGGTGCGCTCGGCGGTGACGGCGACCCGGGTGGCAGAGTCGTCGAGTGCCTGGCCGAGCAGCTTCGTCAGGGAGCGGTCCTCGGTGCGGCACTCGACCGCCAGGGCCCCCTGTCCGGGCGCCGGCAACATCTGGAGCGGGTCGAGCCGCTCAGTCGCCTCGTCGGCACGTCCGAGTCGGCTGAGCCCGGCGAGGGCGAGTACGACGGCATCGAGCTCGCCGTCGACGACGAGCCGTAGCCGGGTATCGACGTTGCCGCGCACCGAGACGACCTCATGACCGAGGCCGAGTGCTCGCAGCTGCGCCGCGCGCCGCGGTGACCCGGTGCCGATCCGCGCACCGGTCGGCAGCTCCGCGAGGGTGAGTCGATCGCGCGCCACCAGCGCGTCACGTGGATCCTCGCGCGCCGGTACGGCGGCCAGGGCGATCCCTGGCGCGGCGGCGGTCGGCAGGTCCTTCAGCGAGTGCACGGCGACGTCCACCGCGCGGGCGAGCAGTGCGTCGCGCAGGGCATTCACGAAGACCCCGACGCCGGCGAACGCCACCAACGGCTGCCGGTTGACGTCGCCCTCGGTGCTGACTGGAACGAGCACGGTATCGCGGCCGGTGGCGGCGTTCAGCGCCCTTGCGACCTGCGCCGCCTGCGCGGTGGCCAACGCGCTCTTGCGGGTGCCGATGCGCAGAGGCGGCGAGGCATGGATGGCGCCGTTCACGGCGCACCACCTCCGTCCTCGCGGGTTTCGACCTCGACCCGGGTCACGGCTGCGACTGCGTCGGGATCCAGCGAGAAGAGCTCGGCGAGCGCGTCGGCGTAGGAAACCGTCGCGCCCTGGCTGGCCAGCTCCTTGATCCGGATCGTCGGCGCGTGCAGCAACTTGTCGGCGACCCGTCGCACCGTCTGCTCGACCTCTGCACGCGCGACCGCGTCGAGACCGGGCAGGCGGCCGAGCAGCCGCTGCAGCTCCGCCTCGACCACGCCGGTCGCCAGCGAGCGCAGCGCCACGACCGTCGGCGTCACCGAGGCGGCTCGACGTGCCGCCTCGAAGATGGCGACCTCCTGGGCCACGATGCGGCGTACCGCGTCGACGTCGACCGCGCCGTCACTGGATTCGAGCAGCGGAGCCAGGTCTGCGAGCGTCACCAGGCGCAGGTGGGGCCGAGCGGCCAGGGCCGGGTCGACGTCGTGCGGCAGGGCGAGATCCAGCACATCCAAAGGGCGGGAGGTGTCGCGAAGGCACAACGACTCGGCCGTCACCACCGCGCCGGTGGCACCGGTGCACGAGATCACGACGTCAGCGTCGACCAGCTCTGCCGGCAACGTCGCGAGGTCGACGCCGCGGCCTCCGGCGGTGGCACCCAGCCGCTGGGCGTGCTGTGGAGTGCGGTTGGCAACCACCACGGAGCTTGCTCCGCGGCGCAGCACCGTGGCGACGGCAAGGGCGGCGATGGAACCGGCGCCCACCACGAGGACCCGCTTGCCGCGGACGTCGCCGGGCACCTCGTCGAGCGCCACGGTGACCACCGACTGCCCCGCCCGGTCGATGTCGGTCTCGGCGTGCGCCCGCTTGCCGACCCGCAGCGCCTGCTGGAACACCACGTTGAGCACCGAGCCGACCGAGCCGCTGTCCTGACCGCGGCGCAGTCCCTCCCGCACCTGCCCGAGGATCTGGCTCTCGCCAACCACCATGGAGTCGAGCCCGGCCGCAACGGCGTACAGGTGGGCGACGGCGCCGGCGTCGTAGTGGACGTACAGGCAGGGGATGACGTCAGCTCGGGACTCCGCCGCCAGTTCGGCCAGCGCACCGGAGAGGTCCTCCACACTGCCGTGGAAACGGTCGACGTCGGCATAGACTTCGACCCGGTTGCAGGTCGCGACCACGGCGACCTCGCGGACGTGCTCGCTGTCGGCCACTGCGGCCGCCAGCTTCGCCGCCCCGTCGGCATCGACGGCAAGCCGCTCCAGCACCGCCACCGGTGCGGAGCGGTGCGAGATCCCGACGACGAGAACGCTCATACCGACTCCGCCTCCAGCACCGGCAGCGGCGCGCCGTTCAGCGCCTTTCGCTGCTCGTGGTAGGCCAGGATCTGCAGCTCGATGGACAGGTCGACCTTGCGCACGTGGACGCCCTGTGGGACGGCGAGCACCGCGGGGGCGAAGTTGAGGATGCTGGTCACGCCGGCGGCGACCAGCGCGTCGCAGACAAGCTGAGCGGCGGAGGCGGGGGTGGCGATGACCCCGATGGCGACACCGTGACGCGTCACGATCGCGGCCAGGTCGGCGTACGCCTCGATGCGCAGGTCGCCGATGCGTTCTCCACGCCGAGCGGGGTCGATGTCGACCAACGATGTGACGCGGAAGCCGCGGGAGGCGAATCCGGCGTAGTTGGCCAAGGCGTGACCGAGGTTGCCGATGCCGACGATCACGACCGGCCAGTCCTGCGTGAGACCGATCTCGCGGGCGATCTGGTAGCGCAGGTAGTCGACGTCGTAGCCGACCCCACGGGTGCCGTAAGAGCCCAGGTGCGAAAGATCCTTGCGCAGCTTCGACGAGTTGACACCGGCAGCAGCGGCCAGTTCTTCGCTGGATGCGGTGGCGATGGCTCGCTCGGAGAGGGCCGTCAATGCCCGAAGGTAGATGGGGAGCCGGGCCACCGTCGCCTCCGGGATCGTGCGGTCGCCTCGCTCGTCCCGGTGGTCACCACCAAGGCTGGGGGTCGGTGTCGGCGTCCGTTGCCGCGTCACTGTGCTCCTGGGGTTCCGAGACCGGCGCCTGTCGGTCAGGGCTCGAGATCGAGCCAGGCAGGTTGGGATGGCCCCACTCTAGGAGCTTGTGAACGTGAGAACAAAATTCACGCCGGCTGCTGACGGGGTGCGGTGACCGAGGTCACGAGGCGCCGAGCGCAGCCCGGAGCCGGGCCGGGTCGACGCGCCAGAAGTCGTGCTGCCGGCCGTCGACGAGAGTGACCGGGATCTGCTCGCGGTAACGAGCCTCGAGCCGGTCGTCTGTGGTGATGTCGGTCTCGTCCCACTCCACCCCGAGCTCGGCGCAGACGGTGGCGATCACGGTGCGGGCATCCGCACAGAGGTGGCAACCGGGCCGGGAGTACAACGTCACGCGCGCTCGGTCCGCCGTACCCGGAGTGCTCATGCCAGTCCACCGAAATGGCGGCGTTCGACTGGCAACCCGAGCCTACGACCGATGCGCACTCGGCGAGTGTGGCACAGGAGCACTCGCGGGCCCGCGCCGTTTGGTGTTACGCATTGCTTCCCAACAGGGCCTCTGGTGACATAGCATCGGCCGGTGGCCTCGGCTCTGCCGGGGAGGGAGCGCAATGCAACTTGTCGATGGACGGATCTTGCCGGAACCGGCGCCCGTCGGGCATGTCGCGGGTCTGAGCGCGCTTCGCCGCGCGGTGCTGCAGGCTGCGGGACTGCTGGAATGTCAGCTCGGTGGCGAGTTGGAGCTCGTCGGCGTCTCCGACCGTCGCGTGCTGGCCCAAGCGGCGACGGCGCACGGAGGCCCCACCGGCGGCACAGGTGGTCGTGGCGGTAGTGCTCTCGCGCCGGACGACGACCCCGAGACGACGCGATTGGTGGCCCTGGTCGACCTCGCGCGTGACGGCGATGCCGAGGCGTTCGGGCAGCTCTACGACCACTACGTCAGCACCGTCTACCGCTTCCTCTTCCACAGGGTGGGCTCGCACCCACTGGCCGAGGACCTCACGTCCGAGACGTTCTTCCGTGCGCTTCGCAGCATGTCGAGCTTCTCTTGGCAGGGCCGCGACTTCGGTGCCTGGCTGGTGACCATCGGCCGCAACCTGGTGGCCGACCACTTCAAGTCCAGCCGACAGCGGCTGGAGATGACCACTGACGACCTGAGCGAGCACGACTCCTCCACCGTTGGGACCGAGGACGAAGTAATCGCCGGACTGACCAACGACATCCTCATGACGACGTTGGCGCAGCTCGCGCCGGATCAGCAGGAGTGCCTGGTGATGCGCTTCCTGCAGGGCATGTCGATTGCCGAGACTGCGGCGGCGCTGCAGCGCAGCGACGGCGCAGTCAAGCAGCTGCAGTTGCGCGCCGTGCGCAATCTGGCGAAGTTGCTGCCCGAGCGAGTCAGATGACCGACGGCGCGGGCCGTAACCGTTGTGTTCGGTGCCTCGTTGTAAGCCCTGACCGGGCCGTCTCGACGACCGCCGTTGTCGACCCGGTTCGTGATGCCTCGTGAACAGGATCGGATCGATGTCTGCGCTCCTCAGCACGCGCCGCAAGGCCGAGGAGTTCGCGCGCGCCCTCGAACAGCCGGGCGCAGCCGGGACATGGCTCGAGCCCTTGGTGCAGGTTGCCGGTGCGCTGCGCAGCGCCGGAGACGAGGCGCCGCAACCGGGTGAGCACTTCCGTGCCGACCTGCGTGAGCGCCTCCTCGCGGCAGCGTCCACCGAGCTGATGGCAAGCCGCAGCGAGCATGACGCCTGGGCCGTCCGCGGCCTCGGTCGGGTACCGGTCGACGCTGACGTCCGCGGTGCCCGTACACGTCGTCGCCTCGTGGCCGCGGCCTCCGGCTTGGTCCTCGTCGGCGGCGGCGCCGGCGTGGCCTCCGCGAGCCAGCACGCGCTGCCCGGCGAGATGCTCTACCCCATCAAGCGCGCACTGGAGTCGATCGAGCTGACGCTGGCCGGTGGTCCGGCCGAGGAGGGCCGCGTATACATCGAGCAAGCCAGCAGCCGCCTCGACGAGGTGCAGGCATTGAGCGCTGATGGCGTGACGGATGTCGAGCTGGGTTCGGTCGAGCAGTCGCTGACAGAGTTCGTCGTCGACGCCGAACACGGCGGTCAGCTGCTCATCGACGCCTACCGTGACAGCGGCGACGAGGCCGACCTCGTGGTCCTGCGCACCTTCACCGCCGAGTCCGCGGCAGAGCTCGCCGCGCTGGCCGACCAGCTGCCCCCCGAGGTCAGCTCACTCCTGGCCGAGGCTTCGGAGACGGTTGACACGATTGATACCCAGGCGCTGCAGGTTTGCCCCGAATGCACCCCTGGCCTGTCCGCCGTGCTAGCCGACGCCGACCTGATGTCGCTGCGCTACCCCACACACGTCGACACCGATGACCGCCGTCTTCCTTCGGCGGGCGAAGCGGATTCGTCCACCGATCGACCCGCGGCAGCACCCGCGGGCCTCGCGTACCAGGATGACGACGCCGGTGTTCAGGGTCCGACCAGCGACCATCCGGCCGATCCCACTCCACCTGAGCGGCCCAGCGAGCCAGAGCCGGCCCAGCCGGAGCCGCCCGCCCAGCCGGAGCCGCCCGCCCAGCACAGCGGCGATCGCCCGGAACCCAAGGAGCCCGAGCCGCGGCTGT
>JALZMX010000126.1 GCA_030857985.1 Actinomycetota bacterium
GGCGTGGTCACCGCCGTCGGGCTCGCCCGCGACGCCGGGTGGGGCCGTCCGGCCGTCATCGCCGTCGGCGCCCTCAACGTCGGCGGCGGCATCGCCGCACTGGTAGCCGACGAGCCCGGCAGCGCCGTGGGCATCGTCGTCGGCGGCCTCGCCGTCATTCTCGGCGCCCTCTCCGGCCAGGAAGCCCGCAGCCGCCTCGCGACCTGAACTCAGGACCAGGCGTTCTCCTGCTCGGCGCGCGCGAGCGCAAGTGCCGTTCTGCATCAACGCGGCGCAGTGGTCCGGCCGGTGCTAGCTACGGCTTACGCAGCACGTCGACACAGACGACGGCGACCTGCAGCGCCTGCGGTCAGCCCATCGAGCGATCTGATCAGGTCGGAGCGTGGCTACGTCCCACTTGCCGATCCCCGAGCGGGACCCGCGCGCACATGCGGCATGAGCGGTCGTCGAGGTCCGCTGCAACTCAACAGCGCGTGAGCTCGCATGCTGTCCGCCGAGCGCAGCCGTCAGGGTCGTCTGATCGAATCCGGAGGATGCCAGGCGTTGCGCCAGTCAGAGCGGCAGCACGGCCCGGACCTCGCCGGCGCCGACCGAGATGCTGCCCCCGAGCTCGCCGGCGCGGTCCGCCATTGTGGTGAGCCCCACTCCGGGCGTCCACCGTCCGCTACTGGTGCCGCTGTCTCGTACTGACACGTGAAGGGCGCCGTCGAGCACGCGGAGGGACACCCACGCGCGGTCGCCTCCGCTGTGCCGAGCCGAGTTCGTCAGTGCCTCGATGGTGATGCGGTACGCAGCGACCTCCACCGCCGCCGGCAGGTGCGGTGTCTCGATGCCCGAGACGTCGACGGCCATCGGTCGACCGCCGTCCCCGCGCAGGGCCGCTGCCTGCAGGCGGATCGCCTCCGCGAGCCCCACCTCGTCAAGCGCCGGGGGCCGCAGGCCCTGGACCAGCGAGCGGATTTCCTGCATCGCGGTGACTGCCTCGAGCCTGATTCTGGCGAGGTGACTCGCGAGCGACTGCGGGTCTTGGGTGGACAGCTGTGCGGCGTCGGCGTGGAACGCGATGCCCGACAGCCGCGGCCCGAGCCCGTCGTGCAGGTCGCGCCGAAGTCGTTGGCGTTCTTCCTCGCGAACCGCCGCGACCGCCGCGCGTGACTGCTGTAGCCCCTCAGCAAGCGCGCGCGCCCGTACGGTCTGCGCGAGCAGTGGTGCGGCCAACGACAGGACCGTCGCGTCCGATGAGCTCAGAGAGAAGTCCCCAGCCCGTAGCCCCACGACGAGGTCCCCGATGAGCTGACCGTCGGAAAGCAACGGCTCGTGGTGGACGTAGTCACCAGCTGTGCCGGAGGTGGTCGTCGGGAGTCCGTCGACGCGCAGCTCGGCGAACGGCAGCACGAGCGCTGAGCGCAGCGTGTCGAGCGCCGTCTGGGTGTCGTCACCGACCCCGAGCGCGACCCGCCCCGCGGCCACGAGCGGATCCGGCCGCACACCGAACAGGAGCTCGTCCGCCACCAGGCGGAGCCGGCGTCGCAACGGCTCCAGCAGGAAGGCGGCACCGACGGCGACGATGCCCGCTACGGGAGCCGCGGAGGCGTCGGTCCCGAGGGCCTGCAGGACGAGTAAGCACAACCGGAAGACGGCGAACACAGCGACAGCCGCGAGCGCGTTCGTCGCCAGCGACGCCACGACACCGCGGACATCAAGGACGCCGGCGTCCCCCGCGCCCAGTAGAGCCGCCACCCCGACGAGCACGATCGAGGGCAGGAACAGGGCGACGATGACCGGCGGCGCCTCGAGCATGCCGACGACGAGGCCCGCGAAACTCACTGCCGACGCGGCGACCAGCACCCAGCTCAACGCTCGACGTTCCGCTGGTCGGGCGCCCTCCAGCCGCCACCACACCTGGAGCAGCGCGACAGCGGTGATGACGACAATGAGCGAATCGTCGCGAGCCGGGTCGCGGCCCCACAGCACCAGGGGGGTCAGCACGACGGCGCCCACAGCGACGGCGCCAGCCCAGTCCAGCCGCACCCGCGGGTAGGTCATCACCGCCAGCGCGAGCAGCACCGCGCTGAGCCCCAGCGCCGTCCCCGATGCAAGACCGGCAGCAGCGACGACCGCCGTCGTCACCGTCGTCAGACCCGCGAGTGCCATCAGCACACCCGCGACCCGCGCCGGAGTACGAGTCGCCAGAGCCGATCCGCACCCGCTGAGGCCCGCTCCCGTGACGACGAGCGACACGATGACCGGAACCGGCAGCCCGCCGGATGTCACGGGGAGGTCCCGAGCCCAGACTCCCGGGCCCGCACCACGGCCCCGGTGCGGTCGGCGACGCCGAGCTTGGTGAAGATCGCCGTCAACTGGTTGCTGACGGTCTTGGGTGACAGGAACAGTGAGGCGGCGATCTCGCTGGTGCGCCGACCGGAGGCGAGAAGTTCGAGGACCTCACGCTCACGCGGAGCGAGCTGAGGGAAGGGGTAGTCCACCTCGGGGACCTGAGCGAAGAAGGCGAGCATCCTCGCGGCGATGCCCGGCCCGAAGACGGCTTGTCCGTGGACGACAGCCCTGGCGGCACTCGCCACGTCCTCGTGGCCGGCGTCCTTGAGCAGGTAACCCCGGGCGCCTGCGCGCATCGCCCCGAACACGGTGGCGTCGTCATCGAACATCGTCAGCATCAGGACCGCACACTCCGGGGCGACCGTGCGCAGCTGGCGGGTCGCCGCGATGCCGTCGAGGTCAGGCATGCGCACGTCCATGAGCACGACGTCGGGACGTAGTGCACGGACCTGCTCAATCGCCTGTTGACCGGTCGCGGCCTCGCCGACGACCTCGAAGCCGTCCAGGCGCGCGAAGACGGCGGCGAGACCGTCACGGACCACCGCGTGGTCGTCAACGAGCAGGATCCGCACTGTCATCGCGCCATCATCGACCACGCAACAGGGTGCAGTCGCTAGGAAGACTTCCTGGAAAGTCGGGAAGCGATCCCCCTACCGCCGGGACGTGTGCAGGCGCCATGTTTCTCTCGCTGGGTCGGCAGTCGGCCCTCGAACAAGGAGCACCCACATGACAACCATCAGCGGCCGCAGAAAAGCCGGTCACGTCCTGGGCATCGCGCTCGGGGTCGCGAACCTTGGCGCGCTGGCGGTGCCGACCGGCAGCGGCGAGTCCGGACCCCCATTCGCCGTGCTGGCCGTGGGCGCGCTCCTCGGCGCAGCCGTTGTCGCGCTGCTAGTCCGCTCATGGCGGCACGACGAGCGCGGACCCCGTCGCATCGCCGCTGTGCTGCTCGTGCTCGCAGCGGTCGGGGCGCTTCCCGGCTTGCTCGTCGCCGACGTCCCCGTCGCACTCCAGGCCGCTGCAGGCGCCCTCGTCCTGCTCACGATCGCCACTGTCGTCCTGCTGTTCTCGCCCGAGCCGGCGTCCGGCCACCTCGCGGACGCACGATGAAGCGGCTACTCCTCATCGCGCTCGCCGCAGCTGGACCCTTGTGCGTCGCCGTCCTGCGCTTCGTCCTGCCCTACTACACGGCGACGGACAACACCGCCGCAGCTGCGGACGTGGCCGCCCACCCGCAGGCGCAGAGCGCGGTCCTGTGGTTGGGGCTCGGGGCGATGCTAACGCTGGTCCCGGGGCTGATCGCCCTCTGGCCGCGACTGCCCCGAGGCAGGCTCCGCGACACCGGATTCTCCCTGGCGGTCCTCGGCTACCTGTGCCTCCCGGCCTCCTGGTCACCGACCAGGTGCTCTGGATCGGCGCCAAGCAGTCGCTGCAGGTCGGCACGACGGGTCAGCTGGCCGACAGCGTGCACGTGAGCGCGCTGCTGCAGCTGGGCCTGTTCGTGCCCGCGCACATCATCGGCATTGTGCTGATCGGCGTGGTGGCGCTGCGACACCGCCTCGTCCCCGCCGCGGTCGCCTGGGCGCTCATGCTGTCGCAGCCCCTGCACCTGGCCGCGGTCGTCGCGGGCCTGCCGGCTCTGGACCTGGTGGCCTGGGGGCTGACCGCTCTCGGAGTCGCGTGGCTCGCGGCCACCGCGCCGGACTCGGAGAGCGGACGGCGACCCGCGCCCACGATTAACCGCGTCCCGGCCACCCTGTGACCATGGACGCGGTACATGGCGTGATCACAGTCGAGGAGACCATGCGTGAACTACCGCACATCGGCATGAGCGGGTGCTCCTGCCAATATTCACCATCTTCCGCTCGGGCATGCGGTCCCGGCGCGGATCTGTCCCGCAATCCGAACGTGTCGCGACTCGCACCCTGAGATGAATCGAGGGTCCTGTGCCGTGGAACCGCGCCAAGACTGGCCCGCAGCCGAAGCGTCGGCGTATCTCGGCTGGGTCGTCGATGACCGTCCATTCAGATGCGAGGGTCAGCCGGCCCCAGTCTGTCGACATATTCGTCGGTGGCGACGTGGATCTCAGTCCTCCACCACCGCCCCACGGGCACGCGCCAGCAGGACCGCCTGCGCCAGATCGATCCGCACCTCCCGCCAGTCGACGCCGTCGACCTCACAGCCGTCGAACCGCGCTCCGCGCACATCACCCCCACGCAGCTTCACCCCGCGCACGCGCGCCCGGGACAGGTCCGCACCCGACAGGTCACAACCCGACAGGTCGGCATCGGACAGGTCGGCCTCCGTCAGGCGCAGCCCGACCAGCCCCACCCCCCGCAGGTCTGCGCCCCGCAGCGAGATGTAGGACCAGTCGCCGCCGTCGACGACGAGCGGCCGCAGCTGGGCGCGCACGAACGTCGAGCCGGTCAGCTTGCACCCCCGCA
>JALZMX010000149.1 GCA_030857985.1 Actinomycetota bacterium
GCTGGCGAGTGACTGGTCACCGGCTTCACCGCCGAGGCCACCGCTCACCACCACCGCGTTGTCGCCGAGCAGCACAGCGGCGTGGTTGGACCGGCCGGTGGCCATCTCCGTCGCCCCCACGAAGATCTTGGCTGCGGGGTCGTAGATCTCCGTGGAAGCCAGGGGGGCGGCAAGCCCGTTGACCGCGGGGCCCAGCCCACCGGCCATGACAACCCGGCCGTCCCTCAGGCGGGTGGCGGTGTGCTCGAACCGTGGCGTCGACAAGGGGCCGGTCGGGCTCCAGGCCCCGGTGGCCGGGTCGAAGAGCTCGGCGACGGTCGCCTCCGGACCCTGCGCGGAGCTCCCACCAGCAGCGAGCACCCGTCCGTCGTTGAGGACGGTGAGTGAGTGGCCCAACCGCGGGACGGCCATGGGCGCCACCGCGGACCAGGCAGCGTCCGCCGGGTCGTACACCTCGGCCGATGCCAGCGGGACGCCGTCGGCGAGCCCTCCCGCCACCAGCACCCGACCGTCGGTCAGCAGGACCGCCTGATGGCCGCGTCGGGCCGCTCCCATCGGGGCAAGGTCGCGCCAGGCGCCAGCAGCCGGGTCGAAGGCCGCCGTTGCTGGCACGGCCAGAGCGTTGACGCCGCCGCCGGCCGCCAGCACGGTGCCGTCCTCGAGAACGACGGCGGTGGCTGTTCCGCGAATGCCGCCCGGATCCGGTGCATCGGCCCATGTGCCGACCGGCGCGGGTAGCGCGGGCTGGCCAGGCTCGGAGGAGGAAGGGCGAAGCAAGAGCACCGCGGCAAGCACGATCACGGCGCTGATGCCGACAGCGACGAGGATAAGCGAGCGGCGCCGGTTGGGCGTGGCGCCAGCCGGCGCGCTGGCGGGCGCGGCGCATGGGTAGCACTTCAAGCCCACCTCAGTGCGGGTCATGCACTTCGGGCAGATCGGCTGGCCGCAGTCGACGCAGGTGAGCCGGGTGGACTCCCCGTGCACCGCACAGTTGAGCGTCTGGGTGTCAGCCACCACGGTTCCTCGTCCCTACGATCACAGCTGTTCGGCGGCGATCGACGTCGACCGCGCTCACATGGTCACCGGTTGCCGACCGCGCAACTCGACCACGTCAGCAAGGCTCTGCATGGCCCCCACCGCGGCGGACTCCGGCGCCCAGTCGAGCAGGCACTCCGACCTGCGATCGGCTTCGAGGACGGCCTGGTCGTCGGGGATGAAGGCGAGCAACTCGCGACCGCGGTCGCGGGCGAAAGCCTCGAGGCGCTCGCGGTCGTCCTCACCGGCCCGATTGGCGATGAAGGCGACATCTGCGATGCCAAGCTCGTCCGCCAGGCGGTTCGTGCGGTCAGCGGTCAGGAGCACCTTGGACGTCGGCTGCAACACGACCAGCAGCATGTCGACGTGCCGTAGCGTGCCGCCCGCCCAGGACAGGTGCTCGAGGCCCGCCTCCATGTCAGCGATGACAAACGTCCCGCTCAGGTCGCGCTCCGCGAACTCGATGAACTCCCGAATCGTCACGTGGGCCGCACCCGTGCAGCCCGAGCCCGCCTTCTCCGCCCGGGCGCCGAGCAGGATCGTCACGCCGTCCGGAGCCGGGAAACCGTATCCGTCGAGCAGTTCGACGGGCGCCAGACCAACCGGGACGTGACGCTTGGGCCCGGACTGGTCGAGCACCGATCGGATCAACTCTGCCTGCTCGCCGAGACCGATGCCGACCCCGAGATTGGGATCGGAGTCGCAATCGATGGCGATGACGCGATGGCCACGCCGGGCCAAGGTGCGCGCGACGACCGCGGAGATGGTCGTCTTGCCGACGCCACCCTTGCCCGAGATCCCGATCCGCATTGCCTGGGCGCTCTCTTCGGTCGCACCGTCACATGACGGTGGCGGGAATCCTTCTCGGCGACGGGTAACTTACACCAGCTTGCTGAGAATGCCCCGCATCTCATCTATCTCGGACTTCTGGCTCGCGATGATGTCATCCGCCAGGGTGAGAGCTTCCGGAAACTCGCCGTCCGCCTTCTCGGTCTTGGCCTGCTCCACCGCACCCTCGTGGTGAGCGATCATCATTTCCAGGAACATCTTGTCGAAGGCGGGACCCGAGGCCGCTGTCAGTGCAGCCATCTGGTCGTCGCTCATCATCCCCTTCATCCCACCCATGCCGGCCATCCCACCCATGCCCTCCATGCCGGGCTTGTGCGGGTCACCCCAGGCGGCCAGCCACCCCTTCATCTGGTCGATCTCCGGGGCTTGTGCCGCTTCGATGCGCTCGGCGAGATCCAGCACCTGCGCATTCTCAGTGCGCTCGGGAGCGAGCTTGGTCATGACGACCGCCTGCTCGTGATGCGGGATCATCCCGTGGGCGAACGCGGCGTCCGCCTCGTTGCGAGGCTCGTCAGCGACCACGCTGCTGTCCGGTCCGGCCGATGTGCTGTCCTCCGACGAGCACGCAGCCCCCAGCAGCAGGAAGGCGCTGGAGGCGGCGACGGCGAGAACTCGGGTGCGCATGCGGGACTCCTTCGGTAGGCGATCGTCTCGAGGTCGACAACGATGTTCCGTACGGTCCTGTTCCGGAAACGTCCGGAAAACATCCGGAACAGGGAGCCGTGCCCCACCTCGGTAGATGTCCGAGACAGTTATTGACAACACCACATTTACGTGCGCTCAGAAGGCCCGCTAACCGTAACGGGGCGCATTCTTGCTACGCTGCACATTGACGCCGCGCCGCCCGCGGGCCGACCAGCAGGCGCTGTGCCAGTGCCGCCGCTCGTCGGGACGGCCCTGCGGCCAGGCGACGAGATGGGGTCCGCCTGCCGGGAGCTCCTGGTCGCACCCGGGACAGCGGTACGCACGCGCGCTGGCCGTCCCGGCAACCGACCGCACGACGTAGCCGTCCTCCACCCGCTCCCCCGCCGGGATGCGCGAGGCCCCGTCCTCGTCACCGGACCGCAGTGCAGCGAGCGCTTGCGCACGCCGGGCCGCCCGGCGGGACCCACCGGCCATGTCAGCGCCCGCTGTGGTCGCGAAAACCGCGGCCGGTCTTTCGGCCCAGGTAGCCCGCGCGCACCAGGTGCTCGAGCATCGGCGCGGGCGAGTCACCCGGCTCGCGGAACTCGTCGAACAGCGTCCGCTGGATCGCGAGCGTCACGTCGAGGC
>JALZMX010000159.1 GCA_030857985.1 Actinomycetota bacterium
TTCATCCCTCGTTCACCACGTCATAGTGTCACGTTGCTGATGCTGTGGTCAATCGTGGCTCTGAGTAGCTGAGTGGTTGCGAATCTGTTGCCTGTCGCTCTCAGCACCAGAGGAATTGCGCTTAGCGTGAGGCAAGCCCTACCGAGAGTTGATTCGGCAGCGTCGTCAGGAACCGCCATTAGCCAAAGAGGCGGCGGCGGCCAAAGAGTTGCAGTGCACAGACTTGGCCACATGTCACGCCTGCATATCTGTTCAGCCTCCGATTCGATCGGACCGTGCGCTTGTTTTGTCAACGTCGGCTGTGGTCCACTTGCGCCGACTGCTTCCTCATCTGCCGGAGCTGCGCCCTCATGACCAGCGCGATCATCCTGGTCGGCGGTCAGGGGACGCGGCTGCGTCCGTTGACCGACACGACGCCGAAGCCGCTTCTCCAGCTTGGGGGGGTGCCGGTCGTGAGTCACCAGTTCGCCCGCTTGGCCGCGGCTGGGATCCGCGACGTGGTGCTGGCCACTTGCTACCTCCCTGAGAAGTTCCATTCGGCGTTCGGGGACGGCGCAGGGGTGGGCCTGGCGATCGCATACACCCACGAGAGGGAGCCCCTGGGCACTGGAGGAGCGATCCGCAACGCCGTCAGTGGCCTGCCCGACGACGAGAACGTGGTGATCCTCAACGGCGACATCCTCTCCAGCTCCAGCATCGCGGCCCAGATCGCCCGACATCGGGAGGCCAAAGCGCGAGCCACCTTGCACATCGTCACGGTCGATGACCCGCGGCCGTACGGAACGGTGGAAGTCGACGCGAACGGTCTGGTGACGGCCTTCGTCGAGAAGAGCGAGCAGCCGCCTGCCCGCACGATCAACGCTGGTTGTTACGTGTTCACCCGTGAAGCGATCTTGTCGATCCCAACGGGCAGGCCGGTGAGTGTGGAGCGGGAGACCCTGCCCGATTTGGTGGCCGACGGCGCGGTCGCTGCTTACCTCGAGGACGGCTACTGGCTGGACATTGGCACGCTGGAGGCATACGCCCAGGCCCAAGAAGACATGGCAAACAGCACCTACGCCAGCCCCGCCTTGCCCCGCACGATCAGGCCGGCGGAGCAGAACTGGCCGGCGTCGAGGGTTGGTCTGCCTCTAAAAGCGCGCGAATCACCTGTGCGGTGTCTTGCCAGCCCACGACGGCGACCGTGTCTATCCCCATGGCCTTGACCGGGTAATCGTTACCCCCCTCGTCGAGCCGATCACCGAAGAAGAGGATGTCGTGCTTCGACAGGGACAGGTGCTCGATCAGCTTCGACATCCCATAGGCCTTGTCGATTCCGGCGCGAGTCACGTCGATGGAAGTAGTGCCGCCGCTGCGCACCTCGAGGCCGGTCAGACGGGCGGCGGCGTACGCCCGCAGCGCCTCCCGCTTCGAACCGTCGGGGTCCCATTTCCGCTTGGCTTCGAGACCCGCCCGTTGACCCAACGCGGAAAACGTCACCTGGGAGCCACGGTCCTCGATGATCACGCCGCTCGGATTCGGCTCCCACAGCCCCAGGTGCCGCGCTCCTGTGGTGAGTACGTCCGAGATCCTGCGCTTGTCGGTGTCGCCGAGCTCCTCGTTGTACACCTGGCGCCATGACCGGTCACCGGCGTGCACGTAGTAGGCGGTGCCGCAGGTCGGCATCAGGTGCAGCCGGTCGAGCAGGGCGGGTGGTGCGTCGAGCCCATCGAGAAGTTGAGTCTGGAACTGCGCGAACGCCGCACCGGAAAT
The DNA here is from genome assembly GCA_030857985.1 of Actinomycetota bacterium. Lineage (GTDB taxonomy): Bacteria > Actinomycetota > Actinomycetes > Propionibacteriales > Nocardioidaceae > JALZMX01. Next base: position 1,753 of record JALZMX010000159.1, read on the forward strand.
GACGCATACGCGGTGGCCGGCAAGCAGCCTGCACAGCAACGTGGCCATGTCGGGTGCGAGGGAGCTCTTAGAGGCGGTCAATGTGTCGTCAAGATCAAAGGCGACCACCGTCTTGCCCATGCTCGCCGCCTCCCATTAGCGGGGTATCAACTACCGCCGTCCTAGGCAACGTACCGCTGGAAAGCTCGACGTGCCGAAACTTCACGTCGTTGTGTGGTCCGACAACCCCAACGAGCGGCTGAGGTTTTCTCACCAGAGTGACGCGTGGGACTGGTGAGGTCATCCTCGGCGTGTCGCTGACCAGGCGTGGGGCCCTGGCTCAAGGGTTGGTTTCGACCAAGAAACTCGCCCCAGGCAGGACCCCACGTGATCACCTATCGTGCCACCCTCGACGTCCCCGCAGGGACCCTCCGCGCCGTGACCGGTTGGCTGCGCGAGCACCGCAGAGCCCACGACGCCCGACCTTGGCAGCGTGCCGCGACGGTCTCCGTCCAGGCCGTGATGGTGCTGCGCTGGTTCAAAGACGCCACCGACGTCGGGCTGCTTGCCCGTGATGCAGGAGTGAGCATCGCGACCGGCTACCGCTACCTGCATGAGGCCATCGACGTGATCGCCGCGCACTGTCCGGACCTGGGCGAGGTCCTCACCCGGGGACTGGACGAGGGGTGGGGGTTCGTGTGCCTGGACGGCACCCTAATCGCCACCACCAGATCTTCGGCTCCCTCCGAGGCCGGGCACGACATCTGGTACTCCGGCAAGCACAAACGCCACGGCGGGAACATTCAGGTCCTCACCGGCCCCTGCGGTTACCCCGAGTGGGTCAGCGAGGTCGAGCCTGGCTCGGTCCATGACATCACTGCCGCCCGCACCCACGCCCTCGGAGCGTTGTATCCCGCCGCCGCGCAGGGGTTGCCAACGCTGACCGACAAGGGCTACGCCGGTGCCGGCATCGGGATCCAGGTCCCGTTGAAGGGACGAAACCTTGCG
>JALZMX010000182.1 GCA_030857985.1 Actinomycetota bacterium
GGCTTCGTCCAGGCGCAGGACCGGTTCTTCGAGATGGACTTCCGTCGGCACGTGACGGCTGGCCGGCTCTCGGAGCTGTTCGGCGAGTCCACCCTGCAGACCGACATCTTCGTGCGAACGCTGGGCTGGCGGCGGGTCGCCGAGCAGGAGGTCGCGCTCGTAGACGCCGAGACACGCCGCTACCTGCAGGCCTTTTCCGACGGCGTCAACGCCTACCTGGAGGACCGGTCGCCCTCACAGCTGTCCCTCGAGTACGCCGTGCTCGAGCTCGGCGGGCTCGACTATGCACCGGAGCCGTGGACCCCGGCCGACTCGCTGGCCTGGCTGAAGGCGATGGCGTGGGACCTGCGCGGCAACATGGAGGAGGAGATCGACCGGGTGCTGGCTTCGGAGTCGCTCACGCCGGCGCAGATCGCCGAGCTCTATCCGTCGTACCCCTATCGACGTCACCCACCGACCGTGCGGAGCGGCGCGGTGGTCGACGGCGTCTTCGAGCCCGACGCCACCCGCAACTCCTCGCGCCGCCCCACCCGGCCACCCCTGTCGCCTCAGGTCCTCGACGCGTTCCGTGACATCGACCGGGGGGTTGAGAACCTGCCGACGCTGCTCGGCACCGGGCACGGCATCGGCTCCAACGCCTGGGTGGTCTCGGGCGAGCGCACCAACACCGGCAGACCGTTGCTGGCCAACGACCCGCACCTCGGCCCGTCGGTGCCCGGCGTGTGGTACCAGATGGGGCTGCACTGCCGCGACGTCGGACCGAGCTGCCCCTTCGACGTCTCCGGGTACACCTTCGCCGGTCTGCCCGGCGTCGTCATCGGCCACAACGACCGCATCGCGTGGGGCTTCACCAACCTGGGAGCCGACGTCGTCGACCTCTACCTCGAGGACGTCGACGACGCCAGCTACCGCTACGGCCGCCGCCGGTTGCCGCTCGAGACCCGCGAGGAGACGTTCGAGGTCGCCGGTGGATCGGACGCCACGACCACCGTGCGCGCCACCCGGCACGGACCGCTGCTCTCCGACGTCGACGACCAGCTCGCCAGCGTCGGCGCGCTCGCGCCGGATCCGACCGGTCGCCGCGTCGACCGGGAGCAGGAGTACGCCGTGGCCATCCGCTGGACGGCACTGACCCCGGGGAAGACCGCCGATGCGATCTTCGGGCTGGACCGAGCCAGGTCGTGGGAGGAGTTCCGCACCGCCGCCCGCGACTTCGAGGTGCCGGCGCAGAACCTCGTGTACGCCGACGTCCAAGGTCACATCGGCTACCAGGCGCCGGGCCGGATCCCGATCCGGCGTACCGGCGACGGCAACTGGCCGGTCCCCGGCTGGGACCCGGCGTACGAGTGGGCGGACAACGACGTGCCTTTCGACGCACTGCCGCGCGCGATCGACCCCGACCGGGGCTACCTGGTCACCGCCAACCAGGCGGTGATCGACCCGTCGTACCCCTACTACCTGGGCGACTCGTGGTCCTACGGCTACCGCAGCACCCGGATCGGCGGCCTGATCCGCGCCGACCGCTCGCTCACCGTGGACGACATGGCGCGGCTGCAGATGGACTCGCGCAACGGCAACGCGGCGGCCCTCGTCCCGTACCTCGTCGACGTCAACGTGGACTCGCCGTACGTCCGCAGCGGCCAGCGCATCCTGCGGCGCTGGGACTACCGGCAGCCGGCCCATTCCGCGCCGGCGGCATATTTCAACGTGGTGTGGCGTGACCTGCTGGCGCTCACCTTCCACGACCAGCTGCCCGAGGAGGTCTGGCCCGACGGGGGGAGCCGGTGGTTCGAGGTCGTACGGCGCCTGCTCACCGACCCCGACAGCGACTGGTGGGACGACGTCGACACCGAGACCGTACGGGAGACCCGCGACGACATCCTGCTCCAAGCGATGGTCGACGCCCGTTACGACATCACCCGGCTGCAGGCCCGAGACGCCAATCAGTGGACCTGGGGTCACCTGCACCGGCTGGAGCTCGTGCACGAGTCGTTGGGCGAGTCGGGGTTCGCCCCGGTGGAGTGGTTGTTCAACCGCGGGCCCTATGAGGTCGGCGGCGGAGACTCCGTCGTGAACGCGACCGGGTGGACCGCGGACGAGGGCTTCGCCGTGGACTGGGCGCCCTCGATGCGGATGGTCGTGTCGCTGGAGGACTTCGACGACTCCCGCTGGATCAACCTGACCGGCGCCTCCGGTCATGCGTTCAATGCGCACTACGTCGACCAGTTCGAGCTGTGGGCACGCGGCGAGACGTTGCCGTGGCCGTTCACGTCCGAGGCCGTCGAAGCCGCCGGGGTGGACCGGCTGCTGCTACAGCCGGCGGACTGAACGCCCCTCTCAGAAGCGGCGGACCCCATTGGGGGTGGCCACAGCATCGACCGGGCGGTCGTGCTCGGCACGGGGAACCCGTTCGCGCTCCTCGCCGTCGTACAGCAGAACGCAGGTCCACGTCGACGCCTCGGCGCGGGCGAGCGCCCGGTCGTAGGAGCCACCACCACGGCCCAGCCGGAACCCCTCGGGGTCGACGGCGAGACCGGGACAGAGGAGGACGTCGCAGTCGGCGACTGCGGCTGCCCCCAACGCCTGCCCGAGCGGTTGGACCAGGCCGTGGCGGCCCACGGTGAGCGAGTCGGGTCCGCTGTAGGCCGCCCAGTCGAGGTCGTCGTCGCCGCGCAGCACCGGCAGCAGCACCTGCACGCCGGAATCGCCCACGCCGGAGTCGAAGAGCGCATCGAGCAGCGGCTGGGTCGGCGGCTCCGTCCCGATGCCCACATAGGCGGCGACCCGGCGAGCCGCGGCCAGCTCGGGCTGCTGCAGCAGCGCGGCCGCGATCCGCTCGCCACACTCCGCGATCACGTCAGGCGGGAGGGCACCGCGCCCGCCCAGCACCTCTCGGCGCAGCGCGGACTTCTCCGCGCGCACCGTGTCGCCCGCCGGGTCGCCCGCCGGGTCGCCCGCGGGGTCGCCGGTGGGGTGGTCGGCGGGATGGTCGGCGGGATGGTCGGCGGCGGGTGGTCGGTCGTCTTGGGCTGCCACCGGGCAACCCTAAGCCCAGCACCGTTTGGCCCAGTCGGGTTCGCCTACGATGCGCGGCATGAGCGCGGACGGACTGCAGCAGGCCCGGACAGCGATGACCGGGGCCGGCGTGCACCCGCGGGCGATCGAGGTCTTCACGCACTACTACCGGATGCTCGAATGCGGCGAGTCCGGGCTGATCGCCGAGGAGGACCTGCAACCCATCCCTAGCCTGCCGCGACTGGACGACCTGCACACCGACGCAGAAGCCGCCCGTGACGCGCTGGCCGAGACCGTGGTGATCAAGCTCAACGGCGGGCTCGGCACGTCCATGGGCATGGACCGGGCCAAGTCGCTGCTGTCGGTGCGGCCGGGTCGCAGCTTCCTCGACCTGATCGCCGACCAGGTGCTCGCGCTGCGCGAGCAGTTCACAGTCAGGCTGCCGCTGCTGCTGATGAACAGCTTTCGCACCCGTGACGATGCCCTGGCGGCGTGGTCGCGCTACGACGGGCTGGAGGTCGACGGCCTGCCGCTGGACTTCCTGCAGAACCGCGAACCCAAGCTGCGCTCCGACGACCTGACACCGGTGAGTTGGCCGGCGGACCCGAGCCTGGAGTGGTGCCCACCCGGTCACGGCGACCTCTACACCGCGCTCGAGGTCTCCGGCACCCTGCGGGTGCTGCTCGATGCCGGCTACCACTATGCGTTCGTGTCCAACGCGGACAACCTCGGGGCGCGACCCGACCCTCGACTGGCCGCGTGGTTCGCCGGGCTGGAGGCGCCCTACGCCGCCGAGGCCTGCCGACGTACGACGTCCGACCGCAAAGGTGGGCACCTGGCGCAGCGACGTAGCGACGGCCGACTGGTGCTGCGGGAGACCGCGCAGACCCGCCCGGAGGATGTCGACGCGTTCGCCGACGTCGACCGGCACCGCTTCTTCAACTGCAACAACCTGTGGCTGGACCTGCGGGTGCTGGCGGCGACGCTGGAGGAGAAGCAGGGCGTGCTGGGCCTACCGGTGATCCGCAACGTCAAGACGGTCGACCCGGCAGACCCGGCGTCGCCGGAGGTGATCCAGGTCGAGACCGCGATGGGAGCGGCGGTCGAGGTGTTCGAGGGCGCGGTGGCGATCGAGGTCGACCGGTCGCGGTTCCTGCCGGTCAAGTCCACGAGCGACCTGCTGGTGCTGCGCTCCGACGTCTACGAGCTCGCGGACGACTACCGGGTGCAGCTCGTGCCGAGCCGGGTGGAGTCCGCCCGCGGCGCGCCGTACGTCGACCTCGACAAGCCCTACCGCCTGGTCGGCGACTTCGAGGAGCGGTTCCCGCACGGCGCGCCGTCCCTGGTGGACTGCGACAGCCTGGTGGTGCGCGGCGACTGGACCTTCGGCCGCGAGGTGCGGGTCGTCGGGACGGCGGTCGTCGAGCCTCCCGACGACGGCGGTCGTGGGTCCATTCCCGACCAGACCGTGCTGCCGCCCCGCCAGGGGCCTCGTTAGGGTCGGGGGATGGCACCCGAGCTGCGCTCAGTCGATGCCCACCTGCAGCGCATCTTCGACCGGGTGGCGCCGCTGCCGCCCTATGAGCAGCCGTTGCTGGAGGCGCTGGGGCTGCCGATCTGCGAGGACGTCGTCGCGCCGATCGACCTCCCCCGCTTCGACAACTCCGGCATGGATGGCTACGCCGTGCGCTCCGTCGACGTCGCCGGGGCCAGCGACGAGCAGCCGGTGCGGCTGCCGGTGGTGGGGGAGATCGGGGCCGGGCAGTCCAAGGTCTACGCGTTGTCGCCGGGGACCGCGCTGAAGATTATGACCGGCGCGCCGGTGCCGTACGGCGCCGACGCAGTCGTGCCGGTGGAGTGGACGAACCACGGCTTCGCGGACGTGCTCATCCGCCGCAGCCCGCTGTCGGGACAGCACGTGCGCCCTCGCGGCGAGGACGTCGAGGTCGGTGACGTCCTGCTCGAGCAGGGAACGCTGATGGGTCCCCGCGAGATCGGGCTGCTCGCTGCGGTCGGCCGCTCCCAGGCGCGCTCGCGGCCGCGGCCACGGGTGGTGGTGATGTCGACCGGCAACGAGCTGCGCGAGCCTGGTAGCGCCCTGGCGTCGGACTCGGTCTTCGACGCGAACAGCTTCGCGCTGGCCGCCTCGGCCCGTGCCGCAGGGGCGATCGCCTACCGCGTCGGGATCGTGTCCGACGACCCTGAGGAGTTTGCCGACGCGTTGTCCGACCAGCTCGTGCGCGCCGACGCCGTCGTCACCAGCGGTGGCGTGAGCAGGGGCGACTACGACGTGGTCAAGGAGGTGCTCGGCAACCTCGGCACCGTCGACTTCTACGACGTGGCGATGCAGCCGGGCAAGCCGCAGGGCTTCGGCACCGTGGGCGAGGACGAGACGCCGATCTTCGCACTGCCCGGCAACCCGGTGTCGGCGTACGTCTCCTTCGAGGTGTTCGTGCTGCCGGCGCTGCGGCGGATGATGGGACGGTTGCCCTACCGCCGTCCGCAGGTGCGCGCCACCTGCCTCGATCCGATCCGTTCGGCACCGGGCAAGCGGCAGTTCGTCCGCGGTGACTTCTGCATCGAGCCACAAGGTGCCCAGGTAGGCGTGGTGGGCGGCCACGGATCACACCTGATGGGTGATCTCGCCCGGGCCAACGCGCTCATCGTCGTGCCTGAGGACACCACGCAGGTCGAGGCCGGCGACACCGTCCACGTGCTGGTGGTCGACCGTGAGTTCTGAGCCGCGGCTGACCCACCTCGACGAGTCGGGTGCGGCCCGCATGGTCGACGTCTCCGAGAAGACGGCAACGGCCCGTACGGCGCGGGCCTCCGGCCGGGTGCTGCTCGACCCGGCCACGGTGGCGCTGCTGCGCGCTGGCGGGGTGCCGAAGGGGGACGCGCTGGCGGTGGCACGGCTGGCCGGGATCATGGGCGCCAAGCGCACACCCGAGCTGGTGCCGCTGTGCCATCCGCTGACGCTGACCGCCATCTCGGTCGAGCTGGTCGTGCACGACGACGGTGTGCACATCGTCGCCACCGCTCGCACCACCGACCGGACCGGGGTGGAGATGGAGGCGCTGACCGCGGTCAGCGTGGCGGCGTTGACCGTGGTCGACATGGTCAAGGCGGTCGACCGGACCGCGGTCATCTCGCAGGTGCGGGTGGACGCGAAGAGCGGCGGGCGCAGCGGTGAGTGGCGGCGAGAGCAGCCGTGACCGAGCGCGCGCTTGTGCTGACGATCTCCAACCGGGCCGCGGCCGGTGTCTACGAGGACCGCGGTGGGCCGCTGATCGCCGACGCGTTGCGCGAGCTCGGGTGGGACGTCGGCGGGCCGCAGGTGGTGGCCGACGGTGAGCCGGTGTACGACGCGCTGCAGTCAGCGGTGGCGGCTGGCTGCTCCGTCGTACTCACTACCGGCGGCACCGGCCTCACCCCGCTCGACCTGACCCCGGAGATGACCCGGCGGGTGGTCGAACGTGAGGTGCCGGGGATCGCCGAGGCGGTCCGGGCGTACGGCGTGGCGCAGGATGTGCCGGCGGCGATGCTGTCGCGCGGGGTCGCCGGGGTGGCGGGGCGGACGCTGATCGTCAACCTGCCCGGCTCGACCGGTGGAGTGCGTGACGGGCTCGCCGTCGTGACGCCGATCCTGCAGCATGCTGTGGACCAGATCGCCGGTGGTGACCACTGACCCGGGGCTGGCCGGTGGAGCTGTCGGCGGGCCCGATCGGGCTGCGGCCGATCCACCGGCGTGACCAGAGCGCGTGGCGTGAGCTGCGGTCCCGCAACCGGGACTGGCTGGGCGAGTGGGACGCGACGATGCCCGCCGGCGCCGAACCGTGGCCGAACAGCTTCGGCGGGATGGTCCGGGAGATGCAGGGGTTGGCCCGGCAGGGACGGATGCTGCCGTTCGTGGTGACATGTGACGCGAGGCTGGTCGGGCAGGTGACCGTCAACAACATCGTCTGGGGCTCGGCCCGCTGGGGCCAGGTCGGCTACTGGATCGACCGGGACCACGCGGGACGCGACATCATCCCGACCGCGGTCGCGCTCGTCGTCGACCACTGCTTCTTTACGGTGGGGCTGCACCGCGTCGAGGTGGCGATCCGGCCGGAGAACTCCGCCTCGCTGCGAGTGGTGGAGAAGCTCGGTTTCCTGCCGATCGGCGCCGCGCCCCGCTATCTGCACATCGGTGGCGCCTGGCGGGATCACCTGCTGTTCGCGATGACCGTCGAGGAGGTGCCGGACGGGCTGCTTCGGCGCTGGCAGGGCGGGGCCTGACGGCTGCTTGTGGGCGGTTTCGCCACACCAGTCACACAGGTTGTCTTCCGACACACCGACGGATCTGCGTCATCGGCTCGCGGGTCGGCTCTACCGTCGTACCCGTGGGTTCGGGAATCATTTTCTTGGCAATCGTCGGCGCTTGGGCGGCCTATTTCCTGCCGGCGGCGCTGCGCCGCTACGACCAGGCCGCACGCAACCGTTCGATCGAGCGCTTCTCCTCCGCGATGCGCGTGCTCGGCGGCGGCAAGGTCGCGGCTGCGGATGTCCGGCCAACCGGTGATGCTGCCGATGGCACTGCCACGCGTGAGCCGGCTGCCGCGCCGGAGGTGCACCGACGGGCCCAGCGCACCGCCGCCCGGGTGGCGGCGCGCCGTCGCCGCGCGACGATGGCGGTGCTGGTGGTCCTCGGCCTCGCCGTCGGTGGCGTGGCGGGGTATGGCCTGCTGCCCTGGTGGTCGGGGGTCGCCCCCGCTGGGATGGTGCTCGGCTTCCTGGTGGCCTGTCGCATTCAGGTACGTCGGGAGAGCGACGCATACTGGCGTGCGGCCGCCGAGACCGAGGCTCCGGTGCGTCGGGACGTGGCGGTTGTGGTCGAGCCCGAGGACGAGCCGGCAGTTGTGCTCGACCAGGCCGAGATGTCGCGGGTCGCTGTCGCGCTCGAGACGGCCGACGGTGTCACGCTGTGGGACCCGGTGCCGGTGACGCTTCCGACGTACGTGTCCAAGGCCAAGGCGCCGCGGACGATCCGCACCATCGAGCTCGGCCAGACCGGCACGGAAGGGTCGTCCCGCACCGA
>JALZMX010000194.1 GCA_030857985.1 Actinomycetota bacterium
CTGGTCGGTCTGCACGACCTGGCGCCCACCGTGCTGCAGGCGACGGGCACCTACGGCGCGCAGACCCACCCGTTGGACGGGCGCAGCCTGCTACCCCTGGTCCGGGACGACGACGTAGCCGCCAAGCGCGACCTCGTGCTCGAGGCCGGCCCGCGAGACACCACCACGACGCGTCTGCAGTACCAGGGCGTGCGCACCAACACCGGCTGGAAGTACATCGAGCACGACACCGGTGAGAAGGAGATGTACGACCTGGACAGGGACCCGTACGAGCTGGAGAACCTCGCCGGCGACCCTGCCTTCGCCACCCGGCGCAGGGTGCTCGACGGTCGGCTCGACGAGCTGAAGGACTGCGCCGGTCCCGAGTGCAGCAAGGCCGGCTGAGCCCCGACCATGCCCCGGCCTGACACCATGGCTGGATGCGACAGGTCGCGGCCTCGGGAAGCCGGCGCAGCGCGTTCGCGCGCGAGCTCTTCGCCGGGCTGCCTCACCGCTACGACACGCTCGCCGAGACACTCTCCTTCGGCCAGAACCGGCGCTGGCGCACGGCGATGGTGGATGCGGTAGCGGCGGCCATGCCTGCCCCAGCGTCGGTGCTCGATGTGGCCACCGGCACCTGCGGTGTCGCGCTGATGCTGGCGGAGCGCACCGGAGCGACGATCACCGGTGTGGACCTCACCGAACAGATGCTGCGCGAGGGGCGCCGACGGGTCGCCGTCGCCGGACATGACGGCCGGATCCGGTTGCTCGCCGGTCGCGCCGAGCAGCTGCCCTTCGGTGACGAGAGCTTTGACGCTCTGACGTTCAGCTACCTGCTGCGCTACGTCGCCGACCCGGCAGCGACGTTGCGCGAGCTCGCCCGCATCGTCCGTCCCGGCGGTGTCGTCGCCAGTCTCGAGTTCGCGGTGCCGCAGACACCCTGGCGGCGTGCCGGGTGGGTGGCCTACACGCGACTGGGGCTGCCCGTCGGCGGACTGCTCACCGGTGGTCGCGCGTGGTTCGACGTCGGCCGGTTCCTGGGCCCGTCCATCCGCGAGCACTACCTGCGTTATCCGGTCGACTGGACCGTCGAGGCATGGCGGGCAGCCGGTCTGGAGGAGGTGACCACCCGCCACATGAGCCTCGGCGGTGGTCTGGTCATGACCGGGCGCAAGCGCGGTGGCTGAGCCGGCCACTGGCCCCGCCGCGGCCTTCTATGCCCACCGCGGTGGCCGGGCCGCCGACTGGTGGACGTTGCTGCATCCGCCGTACACGCTGTGGCACCTCAGCCATGTCGTGATCGGCGCGACGCTCGCGCCCACCCTGCGCTGGGACGGTCTGCTCCTCGCGCTGACCGCGTTCCTGCTGGCGGTCGGGGTGGCCGCGCACGCGCTGGACGAGCTGCAGGGACGTCCGCTACAGACAGGCATTCGGGACCGGACGCTGTGGCTGGTCGCCGCGCTCTCCCTCAGCGGTGCGGTGCTGGCGGGTGTCGTCGGGGTCTTGTACGTCGAGTCGTGGCTGGTGCTGGCGATCCCGGTCGGGGTGGTGCTGGTGCTGGGCTACAACCTCGAGCTGTTCGGCGGCCGGCTGCACACCGACGTCGGCTTCGCCCTGTCGTGGGGCGGGTTCCCGGTCGTCGTGGGCCTGCTGCTGCAGAGCCCACCGCTCACTGTCGGCTTGGTCGCCGCCGCGGTTGCCGCGACGGCGGCGGCGGTGCTGCTGGCCAGCGCGCAGCGCCGGCTCAGCACCCCTGCCCGGACCCTGCGCCGCAAGACCAGCCGGGTCGGCGGCGAGCTGGTGCTGCGCGCAGGAGGGACGCGAAAGCTCGACCAGGAAACCCTGCTCGCACCGCTCGAAGGCACGCTGCGCGCGCTCTGCTGGGCGGTCCCGTTGCTCGCGCTGGCTCTCCTGCTGGTGCGGGTGACCTAGGTTCAGTCCTCCGGCGCAATCCACCAGCGCCAGCGCTTGACCTGCTCGCGCCCCGGAAGGTTGCCGCGACCGGTCGACCACAGCAGCATCGACCAGGGCGACTCATTGCCCGGCTGCACTCCGGGGTGGAGCCGGGCAAGGACTCGTTCGCAGATTCCCGCGTCGGGTTCGTACGGCAATGTCAGCCCCGCCGCGATGTCATGCGTGTGCACGATCACCTCGGCGATGCCCATCGCCGTGAAGCCCTCCGCGTCGGCCATGCCGTACGAGTGCCATCCCCGAGCGCCCGCAGGGGCGGCCCGGACGGTCTGCGCCAGCAGGACTCCGGTCGCCTCGACGAGGTTCAGCAGTCCTTCGGGCGAGGTCCCCCGTGACGGTTGGAGCCGGAACGGCAGGTAGCCGCTGGGCGCCTGCATCGCGAGCTGCGCCGCATAAGCGATCAGGTCATCGGCCATGTGGGCACACGTGCGACGGCAGTCCCAGCTCAACCTGCCCGCCGGCACCGACCAGTCGAGATCCACGCCGACGCGCAGCGCGCTGACGGCTGCACGGATCGCCGACTCGAGGTCGTCGACGCTGACCGGTTGTCGCCGCCGGTTCGACGGAGCACGCCTCGACGCCCTGGCATCGGTCCGGCTCGGTGAACCTCGTGCTGGCAGTGAGCCAGCGGCGAGCGCGGTCAGGGCGCGCTCCGCCGCTGCTCGAACTCGGGGCACCTGGTCGTCGGCGAGTGCGGCGACATCCTCGGTCGCCTCGTGGATTCGCCACCGCCGCACCACCTTGGCAGCCATCTCCCGCACTCGCCAGGCCTTGTCGTGCATGGCGCCGACGATGGCGGGAACGGCGACGTCGGCCGCGGACTCGTCCCACCCGTGCAGCAGCCCTCGCGCTGCCCACGTCCGAATCCAGTAGTCCTGGCCGCGTGCCTCGACGTCACCGCGTTGCATCTCGTTGGCGGCGCCGGAGCCGAACCAGCCCAGAGGCGGCAGCTCTGGGTCGTCGTAGTGGACCGTGCCGGCGAGCAGGCCGGCACACCAGCGGGCAACCGCTTCCGCACCGATCAGTTCTTGCAGCTGGCGCAGGAGCTCCACCGGCGACGCACCCGGGTCCTGAGGCTCCGGAACTGCCATGGGGCGCATTGTCGCACCGGTCACTGACAGGGAGCAGACGCAGTTACGGGCTACTCTCGACCGACGTGACGACGTCGGTGGAAGCCGCCCTCGACCTGCTGGTGCAGCGTCGAATCCTCGCGCTCACCGGTGCCGGCCTGAGCACCGATTCAGGCATCCCCGACTACCGCGGACCCGACTCGCCGCCGCGGACGCCAATGACCTTCTCGCAGTTCGTCTCGGGCGTCGATGCGCAGCGCCGCTACTGGGCGCGCAGCCACCTCGGGTGGCAGGCCATGCAGCTCGCCCGCCCGAACGACGGACACCGGGCGCTGGCCGGGTTGGAGGCCTCGGGTGCGCTCGCCGGCCTGATCACGCAGAACGTGGATGGACTGCACACCGCAGCTGGCAGTGGCCGCGTGGTCGACCTGCACGGTCGCATCGCCGACGTCACCTGCCTGGGCTGCACGCAGATCAGCAGCCGGGCCGACCTGCACGCACGTCTGCACGCGATGAATCCGCGGTTCGGTGACGGGCTCGACGTGGAGGTGGCACCTGACGGCGACGCCGCGCTGGGGTCGGTCACCGGCTTCCGGGTCGCCGCCTGCACCGGGTGTGGCGGAGTGCTCAAACCGGACGTGATCTTCTTCGGCGAGAACGTCCCCAAGGACCGGGTCGCGCGCTGCTTTGCCATGGTCGACGCCGCCGAGGCGCTCCTCGTCGCGGGCTCCTCGCTGACCGTGCTGTCGGGCTTCCGGTTCGTCCGGCACGCGCACCGACGAGGCATCCCGGTCGTGATCGTCAACCGGGGCGAGACCCGAGGAGACCCGCTGGCCACGGTCAAGCTCGATGCCGGCTGCAGCGAGACGCTGACCGCACTGACGCGGGAGATCAGCCGCGACGCAGGAACCCCTCGGCGATCTGCACCGCGTTGAGGGCCGCCCCCTTGCGCAGGTTGTCGCTGGAGACGAACAGCGCCAAGCCCCGGCCGCCGGGCACCGACCGGTCGGCCCGGACCCGGCCGACATAGCTGGGGTCCCGGCCGGCGGCCCGCAACGGCGTCGGCAGCGCACTCAGCGCCACCCCGGGTGCGGTGGCCAGCAGCTCGGTGGCCTCCTCGGGCGACAGCGGCTGCGCGAACTCGGCGTGGATGGCCAGCGAGTGCCCGGTGAAGACAGGCACCCGGACGCAGGTCGCGGCCACCGCCAGCTCGGGCGCGTGCAGGATCTTGCGGGTCTCGTTGCGCAGCTTCTGCTCCTCGTCGGTCTCGCCGCTGCCGTCGTCGACCAGCGATCCGGCCAGCGGCAGGACGTTGAAGGCGATCGGGGCGGGGTACGTCGAGGGCGCGGGCATCGTCACCGCCTCCCCGTCGAACGTCAACCCGACCGCCTTGTCGGCGACCGCGCGCAGCTGCTCGTCCAGCTCGGCGACGCCGGCACCACCGGACCCGCTGACCGCCTGGTAGGTGGCGACCACGAGCCGGACGAGTCCGGCCCGGCGGTGCAGCGGCGCGAGCACCGGCATCGCGGCCATCGTCGTGCAGTTGGGGTTGGCGACGATGCCCTTGGGCCGGTGCTCGGCGTCCTCGGAGTTGACCTCGCTCACCACCAGCGGCACGTCCGGATCCATCCGCCAGGCCGAGGAGTTGTCGACCACGACCGCGCCGGCGGCGGCGACCTGCGGCGCCAACTGTCGCGACGCCGCCTTGCCGTTGGAGAACAGCGCCAGGTCGAGGCCGGCGAAGTCGGCGGTCGCGGAGTCCTCGACCAGCACCGTGCCACCGGCCCACGGGAGCGAGCGGCCGGCCGACCGCGCGGACGCAAAGAACCGGATGTCGTCGACCGGGAACGCCCGCTCCGCCAGCATCGTCCGCAGGACGCCGCCGACCTGCCCTGTCGCTCCGAAGACCCCGATCCGCACCCGGTCATCCTATCGGCGTCACTGCCTATCCTTGGCCGGTGCCGCGCCGCCCCGTCGTACCTGCCATCCGCTATCCCCCGGCGCTGCCGGTCAGCCAGCGCAAGGACGACATCGCGGCCGTGATCCGCGACCACCAGGTCGTGGTCGTCGCCGGCGAGACCGGGTCGGGCAAGACCACCCAACTGCCCAAGATCTGCCTCGAGCTGGGACGTGGCAGCGCCGGCCTGATCGGCCACACCCAACCTCGGCGGCTGGCGGCGCGCACAGTCGCCGAGCGGATCGCCGAGGAGCTCGGCGGCGAGGTCGGCGCCGCGGTGGGCTACCAGATGCGGTTCACCGACCGGGTGGGCGGAGACACCCGGGTCAAGCTGATGACCGACGGCATCCTGCTGGCCGAGATCCAGCGCGACCGGCTGCTGCGCCGCTACGACACCATCATCATCGACGAGGCGCACGAACGCAGCCTCAACATCGACTTCATCCTCGGCTACCTCCACCGCATCCTGCCCCGCCGTCGCGACCTCAAGGTCGTGATCACGTCGGCCACCATCGACCCCGAACGCTTCGCCGGCCACTTCGGCGACGCCCCGATCGTCGACGTCTCCGGTCGGACGTTCCCGGTCGAGGTGCGCTACCGCCCGCTCGCGGCCGACGACGCCGACCGGGACCAGGTGCAGGCCATCCTCGACGCGGTCGACGAGCTGTGCGCGAAGGGCCCCGGCGACATCCTGGTCTTCCTCAGCGGTGAGCGCGAGATCCGCGACACCGCCGAAGCGTTGCGCACGCAGGCACGGCGCGACACAGAGGTCCTGCCACTGTTCGCCCGGCTCTCCACCGCCGAACAGCACCGGGTCTTCCAGTCACCCACTGCCGGCCGCCGGATCGTCCTCGCCACCAACGTCGCCGAGACCTCGCTGACCGTTCCCGGCATCAAGTACGTCGTCGACCCCGGCACCGCCCGGATCTCGCGCTACAGCCTGCGGACCAAGGTGCAACGCCTGCCGATCGAGCCGATCTCGCAGGCGTCGGCCGACCAGCGCAAGGGTCGGTGTGGCCGCACCTCCGACGGCATCTGCGTCAGGCTGTACGCCGAGGAGGACTTCGCGCGCCGCCCCGAGTTCACCGACCCCGAGATCATCCGGACGAACCTGGCCGCGGTGATCCTGCAGATGACTGCACTCGGCCTCGGCAAGGTGGCCGACTTCCCGTTCCTGGACCCGCCGGACCAGCGCCACGTCAAGGACGGCGTACTCCTGCTGGAGGAGCTCGGGGCGCTCGATGCCGCGGCGGAAGGGCAGCGCCACCTCACCCCGGTCGGGCGCAGCCTCGCGCGGCTGCCGATCGACCCCAGGCTGGCCCGCATGGTGGTCGAGGCGGACCGCAACGGGTGTCTGCGCGAGGTGATGGTGATCGCGGCCGCATTGTCGATCCAGGACCCGCGCGAGCGACCGGTCGACCGGCAGCAGGCGGCCGACGAGAAGCACCGGCGCTTCTCCGACCCGGACTCCGACTTCTTCAGCTATCTCAACCTGTGGGACCACCTGCGCCAGCGGCGCACCGAGCGGTCGTCCACCCAGTTCCGGCGGATGTGCCGGGAGGAGTTCCTGCACTACCTGCGGGTCCGCGAATGGCAGGACCTCTACACCCAGCTGAAGCAGGCGGCACGTGCGGCCGGCATGTCGCACAGCAGCGCGCCGGAGAACCGCCAGGCGATCTCCACCTCGCTGCTGGCCGGCCTGCTCTCCCACGTCGGGTTGCACGACCCCGACCGGCGCGACTATCTCGGCGCACGCAACGCCCGCTTCTCGCTGTCGCCCGGGTCGGCGCTGTTCCGCAAGCCGCCCCGCTGGGTGATGGCCGCCGAGCTGGTCGAGACGACCAGGCTGTGGGCGCACACGGCCGCACGGATCGAGCCGCAGTGGGTGGAGCCGCTCGCACAGCACCTGGTACGACGCAGCTACAGCGAGCCGCACTGGGAGAAGAAGCGTGGCGCGGTGATGGCCTACGAGCGGGTGACGCTCTACGGCATACCGATCGTCCCCGCCCGCAAGGTCGGCTACGGGCTGGTCGACCCAGCGCTGTCGCGCGAGCTGTTCATCCGGCGAGCGCTGGTGGAGGGTGACTGGGACACCAGGCACCGGTTCTTCGCCGAGAACCGAGCCCGCCTCGCCGAGGTCGAGGACCTCGAGGAGCGCACCCGCCGTCGCGACATCCTCGTCGACGACGAGACCCTGTTCGACTTCTACGACAGCCGCCTGCCCGACTCGGTCGTGTCGGCGGGTCACTTCGACAGCTGGTGGAAGCGGGCCTGTCGGGAGCGACCCGACCTGCTCGACTTCTCCGCCTCCGTGCTGATCCGGGAGGGAGCCGCCGGCGCCAGCGACACCGACTACCCCGACACCTGGCGACAGGGGGCGCTGATGCTGGCGCTGGCGTACCGCTTCGAGCCAGGCGACGAGGCCGACGGGGTGACCGTGCAGGTCCCGCTGCCGGTGCTCAACCGGGTGAGCACCGCCGGCTTCGACTGGCAGGTCCCCGGCCTGCGTCAGGAGCTGGTGACCGCGCTGATCCGTTCTCTTCCCAAGTCGCTGCGCCGCAACTTCGTCCCTGCCCCCGACGTCGCCGCCACGGTCCTGGCCGGTCTGACGCCGTACGACGGGCCCCTCACCGAGGCGATGTCGGCACGGCTGCGTCAGCTCACTGGCGTCACCGTGCCGAGCTCTGCCTGGCAGCCCGAGCGGCTTCCCGCCCACCTGCGCATCTCGTTCCTGGTCAAGGACGCGGCCGGTCGAGAGCTCGTCCGCGGCAGGGACCTGGACGCCCTGCGCCGTACGCTGCAGCCCACCACCCAGGCGACGCTGTCCAGAGCCGCGACCCGCATCGAACGAGCAGGGTTGCGCGACTGGAGCATCCACGAGCTGCCCCGCACCTTCGAGGAGCGCAGCGGCGGACACCTCGTGCAGGGTTACCCGGCGCTCGTCGACGAGGGCGACAGCGTCGGCGTGCGCGTGCTGGCCAGCGAAGCCGAGCAGGACGCCGCGATGTGGCGTGGCACACGGCGGATGTTGCTGCTGGGGCTGCCCTCGCCGTCGGCTTCGGTCGCCGGTCGTCTGGACAACCGGGCCAAGCTGGCGCTCAGCGCAAACCCGCACGGCAGCGTCCGAGGCCTGCTCGACGACTGTCTGGACTGCGCCGTC
Organism: Actinomycetota bacterium; assembly: GCA_030857985.1. Taxonomy (GTDB): domain Bacteria; phylum Actinomycetota; class Actinomycetes; order Propionibacteriales; family Nocardioidaceae; genus JALZMX01. The sequence goes on from JALZMX010000194.1 coordinate 8,138, forward strand.
GACGCCCTGATGGCAGCAGCCGGTGGTCCGCGCTGGGATCCCGCCGGCTTTGCCGCCCTGCGGGAGCGCATCCGCGCCGAGCTGCACGACGAGACCTTGCGCATCGTGCTCGAGGTGGAGGGCACCCTCTCGCTCGCGCACGCGGTCTCGGCGCGGCTGAACGCGATGGACGCCAACCCGGCGCTCGCCGCGGCGGTCGGCGACCTGCACGCGCAGCTGTCCGGCCTGGTCTACCCCGGATTTGTCGCCGACACCGGTGCGCAGCAGCTGCCACACCTGCTGCGCTATCTCCGGGCGATCGACCAGCGCCTCGACGACCTGCCATCCGCCGTGGGCCGTGACGCCGAACGGATGGAGGTGGTCCATGCCCTCCAGGCGGAGCTGGAGGAGGCACGGGCCACTGCTCGGGCTCGCGAGCTCCTCCCCCATCAGCTGACCGAGATACGCTGGATGATCGAGGAGCTGCGGGTCAGTCTGTTCGCACAGCGACTCGGCACCGTGCACCCGGTTTCCGAGCAACGTGTGCGGCGCAGGTTACTCAGCGTGAGGAACGTGTGAGCGGGCGCGGCCCGCCCGGACCAATCCGCGCCGCCGCAGGCTCCGAACTCCCCTAAGACCTATCTCTCGAAGGAGACAGCTGATGAAGTTCCAACGCTCGATGTTGGCTCTGGGTGTCGCGGCTCTGCCGCTCGCCCTGGCCGCGCCGGCTCAGGCCGACCATGAGATCGTGTTCACGCTGGCACCGCTCAACGACAGTGGCGCCGAGGCAACCGCCACCGTGGCCGCGAACGAGGATGGCAGCCTCGACGTCTCGATCCAGGGCACCGGCTTCACGCCGAACATGCCGCACGCGCAGCACATCCACGGCGCGATCGACGACGCCGACTTCTTCTGCCCTCCGCCCTCTGCTGACGCCGACGGCGACGGTTTCGTGGCGACCGAGGAAGGCGTGCCGCAGTACGGCGACGTGCTCATCGCCCTCACCACCACGGGTGACGTCAGCGCCGACTCCGGCCTGGCGATCGACCGCTTCCCGGTTGCCGACGCGGAGGGCAACCTGGACTACGAGCGCACGCTTCCGGCCGAGATGCTGCCCGAGGGGCTGGCCGAGAGCCTGACGCAGCTGCACATCGTGCAGCACGGGATCGACGTGAACGGCAACGACACCTACGACCTCGAGTCGCTCGGCGAGTCGGTGTTCGCCGCCTCGCTCGGCGTCAAGGGCGTCCCGGAGGAGGCCACGAACCCCGCCACCTGCGGTGAGGTCACTCCTGTCGGCGGTGTCGAGACTGGCGCCGGTGGCACCAGCGGCCCCGAGCAGCTCCCCCTGATGGCGCTCGGTGGCCTGGCCCTGCTGGGCGCCGGTGGCGCGGTGCTGGCTCGTCGCCGGCTCGCGCCGGCGGACGCGGCCTGACCAGTCACTCGGGTGAGACGATGACCGAGGACGGGCGGAGGCGGGCGCGCACCATCGCGTCGCTCGTCGCCGCCGTCCTTGGCGTCGTCGGTCTAGTCGCGGTGGGGTCGGCGCTGCTCAGCCAGCAGCCGGCCCCACCGACTCCACCGCAAACTGCCGGCGACGCGTTGACCGGCCCGGCCGCCGGCCCGCCCACGTCCTCGTCGAGCGACGAGCCGACACCCTCGACGAGCAACAAGCCGACGCCGTCGGTGAGCGACGAGCCGCGTGAGCGCCGTGAGCAGCCGCCGCAGAAGCCGGCGACCCAGACTCAAACCCCGCTCGAGCTCGACTACTCCGAGCCGGTGCGCCTGGACATCCCAGCGCTCGACGTGTCCACGACGATGGAGGACCTCGGGCTCTCCCACGACGGCACCATGGAGGTGCCGGTCGACCCGGACAAGGCCGGATGGTTCACTCCGTCGGTACCACCGGGAGTGGTCGGTGCGTCGGTGATCGCCGGACACGTGACGTGGGACCAGGAGCCCGTCGTGTTCTTTCGGCTCGGCGACCTGCGCAGTGGCGACGAGGTGGAGGTGCTGCGCGCGGACGGCCAGACGGCGGTCTTCACCGTGCAGCGGATCGGACAGTTCGCCAAGTCGGAGTTCCCCACCGCGCAGGTCTATGACCGGCCGAGTCGACCAGGCTTGCGGCTGATCACCTGCGGCGGAGCGTACGACGAGGTGAACAACCGCTACCTCGACAATGTGGTGGTGTGGGCGTCCCTCACCGACGTCCGTCCTGCCGCTGCCTGACCGCGGTCACGTCCGGGTGTCCCACCGTGCGGGGACAATGGGCCGGTGACTGGTTCCGAGCGTGTGCAGGTTCGTCGGGCACGACCCGATGAGTACGACGCGGTGGGGGCTCTCACCGAGTCGGCGTACCGGTCCGACGGTTTCCTCAGCCATGACAGCGACTATGCCCAGTCTCTGCGCGACGCGCGGCGCCGCGCGGTCGAGGCCGAGTTGGTCGTCGCCGTCGCCGGAGGCGAACTCCTCGGATCGGTGACGTTCTGCCCAGCCGGCTCGCCGTGGCGGGAGATCGCCGGCGACGGCGAGGCCGAGTTCCGGATGCTCGCAGTCGGTCAGGACTCACGCCGCCGCGGCGCCGCCCGGGCGCTCGTGCAGCACTGCATCGCCCGCAGCCGTGAGCTGGACCTGCACGCGCTGGTGATCTGCAGCGACGTGCGGATGCACAAGGCGCAGCGGCTCTACGCCGAGCTCGGCTTCCAGCGGCTGCCCGCACGCGACTGGTCGCCGCTGCCCGGGATCGACCTCCGTGCGTTCGCGCTGACCCTCTGAGGAGGGCCCGGAGCCCGAGTCGCCTAGCCTGGACCGATGACGCAACGTGAAGACCTGATTGTGGATGTGCTGGCGGACGCGTTCCAGGGCTTGATGCAGGCCGACCCGGTGGGGTTTCGGACCAAGTTCCGCAAGATGGCCGCCGACCCCTTCGCGTTCTACCGCGGCAGCGCATGCGTGTTCTATGCCGACATGACCGAGCTCGACGACCCCTGGGCGGACGAGCGTACGGGTCAGGTATGGATCCACGGCGACCTGCACGCGGAGAACTTCGGCACCTACATGAACAGCGAAGGCGCGCTGGTCTTCGACGTCAACGACTTCGATGAGGCCTACGTCGGGCACTTCTCCTGGGACCTGCGCCGCTTCGTGACCAGCCTGGCGCTGCTGGGGTGGCAGAAGGCGCTGCCTGAGTCGGTGGTGCGCGAACTCACCTCCGGCTACCTGCGGTCCTACCTGGACCAGGTGCACCATTACGTCGAGTCGGAGAGCGACGACGACTTCGCCCTGCGGCTGGACAACACCGAAGGTGCTGTCCACGATGTGCTGCAGGCGGCGAAGCTCTCGACCCGGATCGGCCTGCTGTCGTCCTCGACCGTCGTCGATGGCCACGAGCGGTGCTTTCGCGACGGACCCACCGTGCGGCGGCTCGACGCCGCCGAGCGTTCCAAGGTGCTGAAGGCGTACGGCGTCTATCTGGGGACCATCCCGGAGCACAAGCGGCACCAGCGTGAGGTGTTCTACGACGTCAAGGACGTGGTGGGAAAGAAGGGCTTCGGGATCGGCAGCGCCGGCCTGCCGGCGTACAACCTGTTGATCGAGGGCTACAACCAGGCGCTGGAGAACGACATCGTCCTCTCGATGAAGCAGGGCAACGTCGCCGCCCCCAGCCGCGTTGTCAGAGACAAGCGCGTGCGCGACTACTTCGACCACGACGGTCACCGCACCGTGGTCAGCCAGCGTGCGCTGCAGGCGCACACCGACCCGTTCCTCGGCCACACCGTCGTCGACGGGACCGGGTTCGTCGTGTCCGAGCTCTCGCCGTACGAGGCGGACCTCTCGTGGGCGGATCTGATCGAACCCGAGGAGATCGCGTCGGTGCTCGACTACGTCGGGCGTGCGACCGCCAAGGTGCACTGCGCATCGGACGAGGACAGCGACCAGGACCTGGTGAAGTTCCAGACCGAGCACGCCATCGCGGCGGTGGTCGAGGGCAGGGCTGACGAGTTCGTCGACGAGATCGTGGACTTCGGGGTGGACTACGCCGCAACGGTGCGCGACGACTACCGCCGGTTCGTCGAGTCGTTCCGGGAGGGCAGGATTGCCGGGTTCGCGTCGACCTGACCGCTGCACACGAAAGGCACCTTGCAGATGACTACCACCTCCGTGTCGGCGTTGCCCGAGGGCGGCAGGCCGCGTCCGATCCTGCGCTGGGGCGAGGACGTGCTGCATCACGAGCTGCGCGAGGTGGAGGCATTCGACGCCGAGCTCGCCGAGCTCGTCCGCGACATGGTGGCCACGATGCGCGCCGCCGAAGGGGTCGGCTTGGCCGCCAACCAGGTGGGTGTGGATCTGAAGGTCTTCGTCTTCGACTGTCCCGACGATGCCAACGTCGGGCATCGAGGCGTGGTGTGCAATCCGGTGCTCGAGCTGCCGGAGGGCCGCGCCCGGGTGCTGCACGAGGCCGACGAGGGCTGCCTGTCGCTCCCCGGTGCGTTCGTCGCCTGCGCCCGCCCCGACTTCGCCCGGGTGCGCGGGGTGGACCACGCGGGGGCGCCGGTCGAGTACGCCGGTGACGGTCTGCTCGCCAGGTGCCTGCAGCACGAGACCGACCATCTCTTCGGCACCGTCTTCGGTGACCGGGTCAGCCGGCGGGCGAGGAAGCAGCTGTATGCCGAGGCGGAGAAGTTCGCCGACGTCTATCCCGTGTCCTGGCCGCTCGATGCCGCACGGGAGGACGACGTCAGCGCGTAGCACGCGATCGCGGCCGCGGCGGCGACGTTGAGCGAGTCGACATCAGGCGCCATCGGGATCCTCGCCAGCCGGTCGGCGGTGGTCAGCCAACGGGGTGAGAGGCCCGGTCCCTCTGAGCCGAGAACCAGTGCCACCCGGCCGGCGCCGAGCGCTTGGTCGAGCGGTACGGCGTCCGCGCTCGGGGTCAGCGCCACCACCGTGAAGCCGCTGCCGCGCAGCAGGTCCAGGCCGTCGTACCACTCGGTCAACCGAGCGTAGGGCAGCGTGAAGACCGCCCCCATGGCCACTTTGACGGCTCGACGGTAGAGCGGGTCGGCGCAACGCGGGGAGAGGATGACCCCGTCGACGCCGAGCGCGGCTGCGGTGCGGAAGATGGCCCCGACATTGGTGTGGTCGACGACATCCTCGAGCACGACCGCCGTACGGGCGCCGTCGAGGACCTCCTCCACCGGCCGCAGCGGGCGTCGCTGCAGGGACGCGAGCGCGCCCCGATGTACGTGAAAGCCGGTCACCTGCTCGGCCACCTGCTCGCTCACGACGTAGCACGGCGCGTTGCCGGCGCGTTCGAGCACGTCGCCCAGCCCGGCCACCCAACGCGGCGCCATCACGAACGAACGCACGACGAAGCCGGCCTCGACCGCGCGCCGCACGACCTTGTCGCCCTCGGCGATGAACAGGCCGTGCGTGGACTCGAGGCTGCGGCGCAGGGCGGCGTCGCGCAGGTGGAGGTAGTCGTGCAGCCGCGGGTCGCTCGGGTCGGTCAGCTCGATCAGCCGCACGGGCTGTTTCGCCTCCTCCCAGTGGGTAGGTTCCCCCATGAATCCGGCCTGATGAAGCTGGCACAACTGATTGCCTTGTTGGAGGAACCATGAGCCTGGAACGCCCGGTGGCACCCGATCCCTACACCTTGCTGCCCGAACTGCCGTCGTTCAGCCTGCGCAGCGACGACGTGAGCGACGGCTCGCCGTTGCCCGATGCGCAGGTGCAGTCCGGCGGCAACACCTCGCCGCAGCTGGCCTGGGCGGGCGCACCGGAGGGGACGAAGAGCTTCGTGGTGACCTGCTTCGACCCGGACGCCCCGACCCCCTCCGGATTCTGGCACTGGGTGCTGATCGATGTGCCCGGCGACGTCACCGAGTTGCCCACCGGAGCGGGCACCGCCGATGGCGGTCGACTGCCGGCCGGGGCGTTCCACTGCCGCAACGACGCCGGCTCGAAGGACTACGCCGGCGCGGCCCCGCCCGAGGGCGACCAGACCCACCGCTACTTCTTCGTGGTGCACGCGGTCGGCGAGGACACGCTCGGTGTGGACCCCGACACCTCGCCGGCAGCGGTGTCATTCAACCTGGCCTTCAAGGCGATCGGCCGCGCGGTCCTCGTCGGCACCTATCAGGTTTCAGGGGGCCAGCAGCACTGAAGCGGCAGGCACCGGTCAGGAGCGGCCGCGGGCGGCGGCCGCCAGCGACACCCCGACCGCAGCGAGCACGACCTGGATCGCGACCTCGGCCCAGTCGATCCCCGGGCTGGCGGCGACATCCACCGCCTGAGCGATGAACGTGCCGGCGAGCGCGGCGACGATGCCGACGAGGATCGTCAGCAGGATTCCGATGCGCTGACGTCCGGGCACCACGAGGCGTCCCAAAACTCCGACCACGATGCCGACCACGATGGCGCTGATGAACCCGTCTATCTCCATGCCGACCATTCTCTCCATGGCTCGGTCGGCCACACGACCGGGGTCGTTGGTGGGGGTGGACTGCCAGACTGGTCGCATGACGCAGCTGACCGACGTCCTCGGCGCGCCGTACCACGCCGAGACGATTCACCTCGGCAGCGACGACGAGGGCAGCGTGGTCGCCACGCTCGTCCGCCGGAACGCCGACGCGCCGACCGGACGGGCGGTGCTGCACCTGCACGGCTTCTGCGACTACTTCTTCCAGACCGGCCTCGCCGACTTCTACACGAGCGAGGGCTACGACTTCTACGCACTCGACCTGCGCAAGCACGGACGCAGCCTGCTGCCGCACCAGACCCCGAACTTCTGTCGCGACCTGCGCGAGTACTTCCCCGAGGTCGATGCCGCGCTGCAGCGGATCCGGGTCCGCGACGCTCACCACGCCGTCGTACTCGACGCCCACTCCACCGGCGGCCTGATCGGTGCACTGTGGGCCGACGAGCACCGGTCGTCAGGCGTCGCCCTGGTCGACGCGCTCGTGCTCAACAGCCCGTGGCTGGACCTGCGAGGTTCGCTGCTGCTGCGCACCGCGGGCACGCGCGCGATCGACCAGGTCGGCCTCCGCCGGCCCTACCAGGTGCTGCCGCGCACGGTGGCCCGCGCGTATGGCGAGAGTTTGCACGTCGACCACCGCGGCGAGTGGACTTTCGACCTGAACTGGAAGCCGGTGTCGAGCTTTCCGATCCGTGCGGGGTGGCTGCGCGCCGTCCGCCGGGGCCATCAGCGGCTGCATCGAGGCCTCGACGTGGGGGCGCCCGCGCTCGTGCTGTGCTCGAGCCGCAGCAGCGCCGCGCAGCAGTGGGACGACGACTGCGCCTGTACCGACACGGTGCTCGACGTCGGTCAGATCGCACGATGGGCCCATGCGCTGGGACCGCAGGTGACGATCGCCCGGATCGAGGGAGCGCTGCATGACGTGCTGTGCTCGGCCAAGCCGGTGCGCGACGGGGCCTACGCTCAGATCCGCCGCTGGTTGGGCACCTATCTGGTTTCGGCCGGGGACGACTGACCGCCCTTGGCCCGACACATCGAGACGTGCGGGATGCCGTCCTCGAGGAACTCGGGACCGTCGGCGACGAACCCCCAGCGCGCGTACCAGCCGGTCAGGTAGGTCTGTGCGTCGAGCCGGCAGCTGCGCCCGTCCAGCAGCCGGAGCGCCTCTGTCATCAGGGACACGGCCTGGCCCCGGCCGCGATGAGCGGCGGCCACGCAGACCCGGCCGATCCTGGTGCTGCCGTCCGGCTCGCTGAGCAGGCGCAGGTACGCCGTCACCGACGCGGGCCAGCTCCCCGTCGCGGGCTCCCCCAGCCACAGGTGCGTCGTACCCGGCTCGAGGTCCCTTCCGTCCAGCTCGGCGTAGGGGCACCGCTGTTCGACCACGAAGACGTCGACCCGGAGCCGGCAGATGAGGTACGCCGTGCGCGCGTCGAGCTGGTCGAATCGCGCGCTCTGCACTGCGCCGGCCGCCACGGGTCCAGCCTGTCACGCCGAGGGGGCCGGGCCGACGATGGCGGAGGTGTGCTCCACCGCCCGCGGGCCGCACGACTCGTACAACGAGAGTGCTGCGGCATTGTCGCCGGAGGTGTGCACGGTGATCCCGCTGGTGTGGTGTGTCGCCGCCGACCCCAACGTCACGGGGTGGCCCCGTGACGGTAGGTGCGTCACCGGGTGGCCCCGTGACGAACGGGGAATGGGATGAAGCACCCCACGCCGGCGGGTGTCAGGCTGTGCCCATGATCGGACGTCTCGAGACCGTACCGGCACTGGACCATCCCGAGCTGCTCGCCACCCCGGTCCTCGCCGCACTCACCGCAGGCCGTGCGCCGTCGGCGCAGGTGGCCGCGATCAATCCCGATCTCGCCGACACCGCCGCGTTGTCGGCCGCGTACGACGTCCCGCTGGAGCTGTCCGCCAACTGCGTCGTCGTCACCGGAAGGCGCGGAGGCCGGGAGCGCCACGCCGCGTGCGTCGTACTCGCCACCACCCGCGCCGACGTCAACAACGTGGCCAGACGCCACCTCGACGTACGCAAGGCGACGTTCGCGCGCCAGGAGCTGGTCACCGAGGCCAGCGGCATGGCATCCGGCGGCATCACGCCGATCGGCCTGCCCGGCGACTGGCCGGTCCTGGTCGACTCCGCCGTCGCAGCGGCACCGCTGGTCGTGGTGGGCTCCGGTGTCCGCGGCTCCAAGCTGGTGCTGCCCGGCGCCGAGCTGGCGCAGCTGCCGGGTGCGGTGGTGCTCGACAACCTCGGCTTCGGAATCGGGTGAGCGACCTACCTCAGCATGTCGACGGCCGCCACCACGCCGACGACCACGATCACAGCCCGCAGCACGAGAGGCGAGAGTCGCCGGCCGACGGTCGCGCCGATCTGACCGCCGACCACCGCGCCGGCGGCGATCAGTCCGGCCGCTCGCCAGTCCACCTCGGCGACCGCGATGAAGAGCAGCGCCGCCACCGCGTTGACGGTCAGGGCCAGCACGTTCTTGGCCGCGTTGACCCGCTGCATGGTCTCGGCGAGGCCGATGCCGAGGATTGCGACCAGCAGCACGCCTTGAGCGGCGCCGAAGTAGCCGCCGTACACCCCAGCGGCGAAGACCAGCAGCCAGACCCAGACGGAACCGTGGGCGGGTCCGTCGCGGGGCGCCGCCACCTTGCGTGAGACCCACGGCTGGGCGACGACCAGCGCGCAACCGAGCAGGATCAACGCCGGTACGACGGCGTCGAACACGGCCGCCGGCAGAATCAGCAGCAGGATCCCGCCGCCGAGTCCGCCGAGCAGCGACGCCGCGCCGAGCCGCAACAATCTGGAGCGCTGCCCGGCGAGCTCACGCCGGTAGCCGATCGCGCCGGAGAGCGAGCCAGGCACCAGCCCGACGGTGTTGGAGACGTTGGCCACCACGGGTGGGAAGCCGAGCGCCAGCAGGGTCGGGAACGTCACGAGTGTTCCCGACCCCACGATGGTGTTGACGGTGCCGGCCGCCATGCCGGCCAGCAGCACCCCGACCGCCTCCAGCCAGGTCACGGCGGCGTCACCTCGGCGGCTGCTCCCCCTTGCCGGGGTCCTCGCCGTACGGCGGCTCCGGTGGCTCCGCCGCCGCAGATTCCGCCGGCTCCGCTGGTGGCGCCTGCCCCGAGTCGCTGGCTCCCCGGCGTTCCGTCCCTCCGCGCGCCGCAGCCTCCGCGGAGGCGATTGCCTCGGCGACTGCCTCATTGGCCGACCGCACGCTCTGCTCGGTCGCGGCGGTGGGGACCTCGCCCAGATCCACCCGGGTCCGGACTCCCTCGGTGTTCGCCGGGATCCCCCGGATGGACCCGATCGTGCTGCCCAGCCCTTCCAGCGCCCGGCCGATCTCGCTCGGGACGACCCACACCTTGTTGGCGTCTCCCTCGGCGATCCTCGGCAGCATCTGCAGGTACTGGTACGCCAGCAGCGACTGGTCCGGCCGGCCGTCGTGGATCGCCTGGAACACGGTGGTGATGGCCTGTCCCTCACCCTGCGCGGTCAGGATCCGTGCCTCCCGGTCGGCCTGTGCACGCAGGATCTGAGCCTCCCGGTCGCCTTCGGCCGACAGGATCGCCGCCTGCTTGTCACCCTCGGCGGTGAGGATCGCCGACTGGCGGTGCCCCTCGGCGGTGAGGATCGTGGCCCGCTTGTCGCGGTCCGCGCGCATCTGCTTCTCCATCGAGTCCTTGATCGACGGCGGTGGGTCGATGCCCTTGAGCTCCACCCGATTGACCCGCAGACCCCACTTGCCGGTCGCCTCGTCCAGCACACTGCGGAGCGCCCGGTTGATCTCCTCCCGGCTGGTCAGTGTCTGCTCGAGGTCCATGCCGCCGATGATGTTGCGCAGCGTCGTGGTGGTGAGCTGTTCGGTCGCCTGGATGTAGTCGGCGATCTCGTAGGTGGCCGCGACCGGGTTGGTCACCTGGAAGTAGATGACGGTGTCGATCGAGACCACCAGGTTGTCCTCGGTGATCACCGGTTGCGGCGGGAACGACACCACCTGCTCGCGCAGGTCGATGATGTAGCGCACCCGGTCGACGTACGGCGTCACGACGTTCAGGCCCGCCGACAGGCTGGTGCGGTACTTGCCGAACCGTTCCACGATGCCCGCGCGAGCCTGTGGGATGATCCGCACCGACTTCGACAACGTAAGGATCGCCAGCAGCGCGACCAGCAGCAGCGGCAGCAGTATTGCCAAGCCTTCCACGGCCCCCTCCGTTCCTTCTCGGGTCAGGCCGACGGCGCCGGTGCGCCGACGGATGTCAGGTGGTCGCGACGGTCACCGCTCGACCTGATCGACGGGATAGACCACGGCGGTGGCGCCGTCGATCTCGAAGACGTCGACAGTTGCGCCGGCCGGGATGACGACCGACTCGTCGAACGGTCGCGCGGTCCAGAGCTCGCCGCCGAGCCTGACCTGGCCGCCGTACGCCGTGATCTCTGCGACCACCAGGCCCTGCTTGCCCACCAGGTTGGCGTGACCGGTGGTCAGCTCTGGCCCGGAGTGCATCCGCTTCACCACCGAGGGACGCACGAACATCAGCGTGCCCATCGCGACGGCGACGGCGACCACGATCTGCAGCGCCAACGGACCGCCCAGCGCCGAGGTGACGCCGCCGCCCAAAGCACCCACCGCCAGCATCAGCAGCACCAGGTCGAGGCTGAGCAGCTCGGCGATCGCCAGCAGGACGGCCAGGCCGGCCCAGGCGGCCCAGCCGTTCTCGCTCAACCACTCCATGCGCCGACCTTACCGGTCGCTGCTGCCCCGTCAGTGTTGACGGTGGGCCGCGATGCGACGGCGGGCGTGCCACCGTCCGCCGTCGTGCTGGAGGAGGAGGTGCATCCCGAACGTCTCGGACAGCGTGCGCTCGTCCAGGGTGGTCTCGATCGGCCCGGCCGCCAGCACCCGGCCGGCCCGGAGCAGCAGCACATGGGTGAAGCCGGGCGGGATCTCCTCGACGTGGTGCGAGACCAGCACGGTGGCAGGCGCCTCGTCGTCGTCGGCGAGCACCGACAGCGTGCTGACGAGGTCCTCACGGCCGCCGAGGTCGAGCCCGGCCGCCGGCTCGTCGAGCAGCAGCAGCTCGGGATCGGTCATCAGGGCACGGGCGATCTGCACCCGCTTGCGCTCGCCCTCACTCAGCGTGCCGAACGTCCGCCCGGCCAGGTGCGCGACCCCGACCTCGGCGAGCAAAGCCCCGGCCCGTTCGTGGTCGAGGTCGTCATAGCGTTCGCGCCAGCGGCCGATCACGGCGTACGACGCCGACACGACGACATCGTGCACGAGTTCGGGCCGGGGAATGCGTTCGGCGACCGCGGCACTGGTCAGCCCGATCCTCGGCCGCAGGTCGAAGACGTCGGTGGTGCCGAGGACCTCCCCGAGTATTCCGGCGACCCCGCCAGTCGGGTGCAGCTGAGCACCGACCACCTGCAGCAGCGTCGTCTTGCCCGCGCCGTTCGGCCCGAGCACGACCCAGCGCTCGTCCTCCTCGACGGTCCAGCTGACCGAGTCGAGCAGCGCCTGCCCTCCCCGCAGGACAGAGACCTCGGCCAGTTCGATGACGCCGCTCATCACTCCCCGGATCCGCCTGCGGTCTGGTCGCCCACAACCTACCGGGGTTTCCGCGCGCTGCCCCCGGCGTACCCTTCTCCGCGTGCTCAGCCCTTCGATCGCCACCGACGACGTGTTGCCCCGTGCGGCGCGGCTCGCCTGCTGGTTCGCGGCGTACGCCGAGGGCCGCGCCAGTCTCGACGACGCGCTCACCGCGATCACCGGCCAGGACCAGGCGCATGCCGTCGTCGGTCTGCCGGGCGGGGATCCGGTAACGCCGCTGGTGCTGGCGCTCGGCCGCCTCAGGGCGCTCGCCGGCCCCCACACCGCCCTGGCGCTGCCGGCACCCGGTGACCCGGTCGGGTTGGCCGGACCGCCGGAGTTCACGATCGAGGCGGTCGACGCCGGAGCGGCGGTGACGCTGCCGGGTGCCGGCCTGGGACTGGTGCCGCGGGCGGTCGCCGGAGCGGTCCGCTGGCGGGTGTTCTCAGCCAACCCGCCGGTGCCGGTTGATGTCGCTGACGCCGACCGGGGCCTGCGTGCCGCGCTGCGCGATACGGCGGCGCGGCTGGCTGCGCTGGACGTGGCGAGGTGGCGACCTGAGGTCGCGGACGCCTTGATGGACCTGCGTCGCCCCCGTGACCTCGGGCTCCCGCCGGGGACCTCGGCGCCCGCCACCGCGCTCGTCGGTGTCGCAACCCGCTGCCTGCACGTTGTGGCCCTCGCGCTCACCGACGAGGGTGGTGCTGTGAGTGCGTCCGAGGCGGCGCAACGGCGCGACGTCATGCGCCCCCTCGACTCTGCCGCCCGACGCGGTCTTTCCGCCGCCTGCTCCTCGTCCCCGGCCCGATAGCCCCCTGCCGTGCCCGACGCCAGGTCGAACACCGTGCCGAACAGCGGGCCGAACGAGGGGGTGGCCGACACCCGGGCCACGCTGCTGGTCACGCTGGTGGGCCGGGACCGGCCGGGAGTGACGTCGGCGGTGTTGGACGCACTCAGCGCCCACGGTGTCGAGGTGCTCGACATCGAGCAGGTGGTGCTCCGCCGACGGCTGGTGCTGGGCGTCCTGGTGACGCTCCCGCGCGAGGTGCAGGCGCTGCGCCGTGCGGTCGAACGGGTCGCTGCCGACCTCGGCATGGACGTCGACCTCGAGCAGGGGCTCGGGGACAACCGGCCGCGGCGGCACGGGCGGAGCCTCGTCACCGTGATCGGCAACCCGCTGCGGCCGGCCGCGATCGCGGCCATCGCGGGGCGGATCGCGGACACCGGGGCCAACATCGACCGGATCGTGCGGATGGCCCGTTACCCGGTGACCGCGCTCGAACTGCACATCTCCGGCACCCCACCCGAGCGGCTGCGCAGATGGCTCGCCGCCGAGGCGGCCGCCCAGCAGGTCGACGTGGCGGTCCAGCCTGCCGGGATGCTGCGGCACGGCCGCCGGCTCGTGGTCATGGACGTCGACTCCACCCTGGTGCAGGGGGAGGTGATCGAGATGCTGGCCGAGCGCGCGGGCTGTGCCGACGTGGTCGCCGCGCTCACCGAGCAGGCCATGCGTGGTGAGCTCGACTTCGCCGAGTCGTTACGCGCGCGGGTGGCCACGCTGAGCGGCCTCGACGCAACGGCTCTCCAGACGGTGTACGACGCGATCGAGCTGGCGCCTGGTGCGCGCACCCTGGTGCGGACCCTGAAACGGCTCGGCTACCGCCTGGCCATCGTGAGCGGGAGCTTCAGCCAGATCACCGACCGGATCGCCGCCGACCTCGGCATCGACTACTCCGCAGCCAACCAGCTCGAGGTGGTCGACGGCCTGCTCACCGGACGCCTCACCGGACCGGTCGTCGACCGGGCCGGCAAGGCTGAGGCGCTGCGCCGCTTCGCCGTCGACGCCGGGATACCGCTCAGCCACACCGTTGCGGTCGGAGACGGTGCCAACGACCTCGACATGCTCGTGACCGCGGGACTCGGCGTAGCGTTCAACGCCAAGGGCGTGGTCCGGGCCGCAGCCGACACCACCCTCAACGTGCCTTACCTCGACACCATCGCCTACCTGCTCGGCATCAGCCGCGAGGACATCGAGACCGCGGATGCCGACGACGGGATAGAAACCTCGCCGAGGGGACCGCGATAACAGGTCGCCGGGTCGTCGGTGGCGGCTGCCGTAGGCCAGGTGCTCAGCCATCTCCCGGAATCTGCTGCGCATCCAGCACGTTGTCGCCGTCGGTCTGCACCAGCCAGGCCGCCGACTCGAACCCCGCCGCGACGTCGCCCACTCCCTCGGCTGCGCGCCGCGGCGGTGCGAAGGCGACGGTGACCCGCGCCTCCTGAGCGGCCGAGAACACCGCAGCAGTAGGAAACGTACGGCGGGGCAGCTGATCGGCGAACGCCTCGACGCCGGAGGTCGTGCGCCACTCGCACTCGGGCACGCACGCCAACGGACGCCATCCCCGGGGGGCGGTCACCAGCACGAAGTACGCGCCGCCCTTGACCGAGTCGGCGGCGGCCCAGGACACGTCGACCAGCATCACCTCGTCATGGCGAGCCACCTCGCGGACAGCAGGCGGCACCTGCCGGTCGCCCTTGGAGGTGACGTCGATGGACGCGCTGACGATGGCGAAGTCGACGACATGGGCGCCGCCCTCCCACCAGAAGTACCCGGACACTCCGATGACCGCGGCCGCGACCAGCACCGCAGGCAGCACGCCCTCCCGCATCGTCCGTCCTCTCAGGCACCCATCGCGTGGTAGCCGCCGTCGACGTGCACGATCTCGCCGGTGGTGGCAGGGAAGAAGTCGCTGAGCAGGGCCACAACCGCGCGTGCGGCAGGCCCGGTGTCCTGCTCGTTCCAACCCAGCGGTGACCGGTCGTTCCACCTCGACTCGAGGTCAGCGAAGCCGGGGATGGCCTTGGCCGCCAGCGTCTCGAGCGGCCCGGCAGACACGAGGTTGACCCGGATGCCGTCGGGTCCCAGGTCACGGGCGAGGTAGCGCGCGCACGACTCGAGTCCGGCCTTGGCCACACCCATCCAGTCGTACGCCGGCCAGGCCACGGTGGCGTCGAACGTCATCCCGACGACGGAACCCCCCGACTGCATCATCGGCCTGCAGGCGGTGGCCAGGGACTTCAGCGAGAACGCGGACACCTGCAGCGCCTGCGACACGTCCGGCCACGGTGCGGTCAGGAATCGTCCTCCGAGCGTCGTCTCAGGATTGCCGTAGGCGATGGAGTGCACGACCCCGTCAAGCCCGTCGACGTGCGCACCGAGACGTTCGGCCAGCGCGGCCAGGTGGTCGTCGTCGGTCACGTCCAGCTCGACCACCGGGGCCGGCTGCGGCAGCCGGCTGGCGATGCGCCTGGTGATGCCCAGCGCCCTGCCGAAGTTCGAGATGACCACGGTGGCGCCTTGTTCCTGGGCCACCCGCGCGACCATGAAGCCGATCGAGCTGTCGAGCGTGACCCCGGCGACCAGGATCCGCTTGCCGTCCAGGATTCCCATGCTGCTCCTTCGTGAGACTCGGAGACCGGTGACTCAGTGACCCATGCCGAGCCCGCCGTCGACCGGGATCACCGCGCCGGTCACGTACCCAGCGTCCTCCGAGGCCAGCCACCTCACGACCCCGGCGACCTCGCCGGTCGTCGCGAAGCGCTGCAACGGGATTGCGCGCAGGTAGTCGGCGCGCTTGTCCTCGGGCAGCTGCGCGGTCATGTCGGTCTCCACCAGACCCGGCGCCACGACGTTGGCGGTGATACCGCGGCCGCCGAGCTCGCGCGCGATCGAGCGGGCCATGCCGACCAGTCCCGCCTTGCTCGCCGCGTAGTTGACCTGACCGGCGGAGCCGAGCAGTCCGACCACCGAGGAGATGAAGACGATGCGCCCACGCCGCATCCGCAGCATTCCCCGCGCCGCCCGCCTGGACACCCGGAACGACCCGGTGAGGTTGGTGTCGATGACACTGCTCCAGTCGTCGTCGCCCATCCGGAGCAGCAAGGTGTCGCGGGTGATGCCGGCGTTGTTGACCAGCACCTCGACCGGGCCTTGCGCGTCCTCGACCGCTCCGAAGGCGGCGTCCACGGACTCGGGGTCGGTGACGTCGCAGCGGACGCCGAGCAGCCCCTGTGGCGGCTCCTCCCCACGGTAGGTCACCGCGACCTGGTCACCGCCCTCGGCGAAGGAAAGGGCGATCGCCCGTCCGATGCCGCGGTTGCCCCCGGTGACCAGGACCGATCTGCCCACGAGTCCTCCTCTGTGCCCCGATCACATACGGTGCCGACCCAGGCGACGCTATCGGCTGACGGCAAGCACGCCGACCCCGGCCGTCCAGTCCGGCGTGGCCGATCCCGCCGCCTGGCCGCGAGTCGAGGGTGGCAGGGTGGGACCGCCCTCGCCGTACCCCTGTCCACGGAAGGCCACCATGCCACTGCCCTGGTCCGCCGAGCTCTCCGGCCGTCTCGACCGCCACGTCGTCTCCTTCTCCACGTTGCGAGGCAACCCGCTCGACGATCCGGCCGAGCGGCCGCTGGCGGTCTACCTGCCACCGGGCTACGACGACGATCCCGAGCAGCACTACCCCAGCATCTACGTGCTGCAGGGCTACACCGGGCACCTGGCCATGTGGGACAACCGCAGCCCATACCGGCTGACGTTCCCCGAGGCGGCCGACGGCGTCTTCAGCCGCGGCGAGGCACCACCGGCGGTCGTCGTCTTCGTCGACGCCTGGACCCTGTACGGCGGATCGCAGTTCGTCGACTCCCCCGGCACCGGCGACTACCACTCCTACCTCTGCGACGAGGTCGTGCCCTGGGTCGACGCTCACTACCGCACCCTGGACGCACCGGAGCACCGTGGGGTCAGCGGCAAGTCCAGCGGCGGCTTTGGTGCCTTCATCACCCCGATGCTGCGCCCGGACCTGTTCGGCGGTCTGGCCTCGCACGCCGGTGACTCCCTCTACGAGTACTGCTACCTCGACGAGTTCGCCAAGGCGACCCGGGCGCTGCGTGACCACGACGGCGACATCTGGGCCTGGTGGCACGATTTCCGGTCGCGTCCCGGACTCACCAAGCCCACCGACGCCGGACTGCTCATGACCTTGGGCTGCTCCGCGGCGTTCTCCGCCGATCCGAACGGCGACGTGCAGCTGCCCTTCCATACCCGGAGCGGCCGGCTGCGTGAGGACGTCTGGGCGCGCTGGCTCGACTGGGATCCGGTCCGGATGGTGCCGCGGTACGCCGACGCGCTGCGCGGGCAGCAGGCGATCTGGATCGATGCCGGTACCCGCGACGAGTGGTATCTCGACCTCGGCGCCCAAGCCATGGTCGACGCGCTGTCCGACATCGGCGTCACCGACGTGCACTTCGAGACCTACGACGCCGGTCACGGCGGCATCGACTGGCGCTACCCGCTCTCGCTGGCCTGGCTGGCCCACCGGCTCAGCCCGGCAGCCGCTACTCCAGCACGAAGGTGACCAGCAGGTTGACCTTGTAACCGGTGATCCGGCCGTCGCTGATCTCGACCTCCTGTTCCTTGACCCAGGCCGACGTGATGCCCCTCAACGACTGGTTGGCGCGTTCGACGGCAACCTTGACCGCGTCCTCGAAGCTGGTGTCCGACTTTGCGGTCAGCTCGGTGACGCGGGCGACTGAGCCTGCCATGTGGCCCCCTCGTATGACGTTCGGGCGGCCACCTTACGTCACTCGTACGCCGGGTTTCGTCGCCAGGCGGGCCTGACCCGATCCGGTGGCGGCCGCCGCGGCCGGATCCAGTCCCGCGGCGTCAGTTGGCTGTGCGCTGGGTGAGTTGCTCCGTTCCCGCTTCGTCGCGGGGTGCGGGTGGCCCCGTGACGTTAGGTGCGTAACTGGGTGGCCCCGTGACGAATCGGGTTCGCAGCAACGCCACCCAGTCAGCGTCGAAACGCGGCGCCCCCACCTGACGTCACTCGTCGTCCTCGAGCCGAAAGCCCAGCTTCATCGTCACCTGGAAGTGCTCGACCCGGCCGGCCACGACGTGACCGCGCAGCTGGGTCACCTCGAACCAGTCGAGGTGGCGCAGCGTCTGACCGGCCCGCTCGACGCCGTTGCGGATCGCCTGATCGGTGCCCTCCGGGGAGGTTCCGACGATCTCGGTCACGCGGTAGGTGCGACTGGACATGGTTCCTCGATTCATCCGGTTGGGTGCCCATCTTGCTCCGCGCCGAGTAGCCGTCGCACCCTGCTCGACAGCCGATCGACGTACGGTTGGGTCATGGCCCGCGCGAGCAAGCCCTCCGCCGACAGCGGTGCGACGGTGCAGATCACCAGTGCCCGCACCAGTCGGAGCGAGGACATCCGCGGACGACAGAACCGCTATCTCGCGTCGATGGCGGTGCGCACCGCCTGCTTCCTGCTTGCTGTGGCTACCGACGGGTGGCTGCGCTGGCTCCTCGTCGTCGCTGCGTTCGTGCTGCCCTACATCGCCGTCGTTGTCGCCAATGCCGGCGCCGCGTCCGACCCCGGGGGTCCGGAATCCTTCGTCGACGACTCGCGTCCGATGCTGGGCACGGGAGCGGTGGCCGTGCCGGACGAGGATGACCACGTCCATTGACGGCCCGGCGAGCGGCTCGGTGACCGGCTCGGCCAACGAGGCGATCTGCTCGGCCCGCGGGTGTCGGCAACCGGCGGCCTGGCGGCTGTTGTGGAACAACCCGCGTCTGCACACCGAGGATCGTCGCAAGACCTGGTTGGCGTGCGACCAGCATCGGGACAGTCTCGGTGGCTTCTTGTCGGTGCGCGGCTTCCTGCGCGAGACCGCGCCCTTCCCGGGCTGAGCCCGGCTGGCCGGTCAGCCGCCGATCGCTGACATCGAGCGGGCCGGCTGCAGGAACGCTTTGTCGTCGATGCCATGACCTGGTCGTTTGGTCCAAAGCGCCGCTCGCCAGCGCCGGGCGATCTCCTCGTCGTCGGCACCTGAGCGCAGCGGGGTGCGCAGGTCGGACTCTTCGCGGGCGAACAGGCAGTTGCGGATCTGCCCGTCCGCGGTCAGCCGGACCCGATCGCAGTCGCCGCAGAACGGTCGGGTGACCGAGGCGATCACGCCCACGGTGGCCGACCCGCCATCCACGACGAACCGCTCGGCGGGAGCGCTGCCGCGCTCGTCCTCGTCGGGAGTGAGGGCGAAGTGTTGCGACAGGCTGGCGAAGATCTCGTCCGCGGTGATCATCTGGTCACGTCGCCAGCTGTGCTGTGCGTCGAGCGGCATCTGCTCGATGAAGCGCAGCTCGTAATCGTGCTCGATCGCCCAGCGCAGCAACGCCGGTGCCTCGCCGTCGTTGACTCCCCGCAGCAGCACGGCGTTGATCTTGACCGGCGTCAACCCGGCATCCGCCGCCGCACGGCACCCGGTCAGCACGTCGTCGAGGCGGTCGCGGCGGGTGATCTCGGTGAACACGTCGGGTCGCAGCGTGTCGAGGCTGACGTTGACCCGGTCCAGGCCGGCCTCGGCCAGCGCCCGGGCGGTGCGTTCGAGGCCCAGGCCGTTGGTGGTGATGGCGGTGCTGGGGCGCGGCACCAGCTCCGTCGTACGCCGGACGATGTCGACCAGGCCCGGTCGGATCAGCGGCTCGCCACCGGTGAAGCGCACCTCGTCGACGCCCAGCCGGGTGACCGCGATCCGGATGAGCCGCACGATCTCGTCGTTGGTCAGCACGTCCGCGGACGGCAGCCAGGCCAGGCCCTCCGCGGGCATGCAGTACTGGCAGCGCAGGTTGCACCGGTCGGTCAGGGAGACCCGAAGGTCGGTGGCGACGCGACCGAAACGGTCGAGCAGGCCGGCGCCGGCGATGACGCGCTGCTGTCCTTGGCTGTCCATCGCCCCCAGCCTACGCGGGTCGCTGAACGGGCTACCGTCGCTGACGTGTTCCGCTTCCTGCTCAGCCGGCGCTGGATCCTGTTCGGGATCTTCGTCGCCGTGCTCGGGGTTGCCTGCTGGCGGCTGGGCATCTGGCAGTTCCACCGGCTGGAGGAGCGGCGCGCCGACAATGCCATCATCGAGGCCAATCTGACGGCGCTGCCGCTGCCGGCCAGCGCGGTGCTGCACACGGACCAGCCGCTCCCCGAGGAAGCTCAGTGGCGACGGGTGGTGCTGCAGGGGCGCTACGCGGCCGAGGACGAGGTGCTGGTGCGCTACCAGACTCGAGACGGGCGTCCCGGAGCCACCGTCGTCACCCCCCTCGTGCTCGACACCGGTCCGGCGGTGCTGGTCGACCGGGGCTGGCTCCCGGTGACGAACAACCCCTCCGCGGACGTCATCGCCCCCGACCCTCCCCCGGGACGGGTGACGGTCACCGGATGGGCCCGCCCAGACCAGTCCGGCGAAACGGAGCAGATCACCCCCGACGACGGGCAGGTGCGGCTGATCTCCAGCGCCGGGTTGGCGGGCACCGTCGACGTACCGCTGGTGCACGGTTTCGTCAGCGCGGACGTCACCGCTCCTTCCGCGGCGGGTGACGCTACCTCCCTGGTGACCACCGAGCCACCGGAGCTCGACTCCGGACCGCACTTCTTCTACGGCGTCCAGTGGTGGTTCTTCGCGGCGCTCGCCGTCGGCGGGTTCGGCTACTTCGCCTGGGTCGAGGCGCGCGAGCGCCGGGATGCAGGGTAGACCTAGGGCATGGCGAAGATCGAGGACTACGCGATCGTCGGCGACACCCAGACCGTGGCGCTCGTCGGGCTGGACGGCTCGATGGACTGGCTGTGCCTGCCGCGTTTCGACTCACCAGCCTGCTTCGCGAAGCTGCTGGGCGACGACGACAACGGGCACTGGCGGATCTCCCCCGCGGATGGCCGCAGCTGCACGTCGCGGCGATACCACGACGACACGCTGGTGCTGGAGACGCAATGGGAGACCGATCAGGGCACGGTCCGCGTGATCGACTTCATGCCACCGCGCGACCAGACCCCCGACATCGTGCGAATCGTGGAAGGCGTGTCCGGTCGGGTGCAGATGAGCAGCCGGCTCAAGCTGCGGTTCGACTATGGGCAACTGGTTCCCTGGGTGCGACGCCTCGAGGGCCAGCTGGCTGCGGTCGCCGGTCCCGACTCGGTCTACCTGCGCAGCGACGTCGAGCACCACGGCGAGGGCTTCGCCACGGTCGCCGACTTCACCGTGAGCGAGGGCGACCGCGTCCACTTCGTGCTGACCTGGCATCCGTCCCACGAGGAGCCGCCGACCCCCGTCGACCCCGATCGTGCGTTGATGTCCACGGTGTCGTTCTGGGAGCAGTGGTCGACCGGCTGCGCGCAGCACGGGAAGTACACCGAAGCGGTCACTCGGTCGTTGCTGACGTTGAAGGCGCTGACCTACTCCCCCACCGGTGGCATCGTCGCCGCCGCGACCACGTCGCTGCCGGAGGAGATCGGCGGCGTGCGCAACTGGGACTACCGCTACTGCTGGTTGCGTGATGCCACGTTCACGCTCGAGGCACTGCTGCACGCAGGTTTCACCGCCGAGGCCGAGTCGTGGACCCAGTGGCTGCTGCGCGCCATCGCTGGGTCGCCGCAGGATCTGCAGATCATGTACGGCGTCGCTGGCGAGCGTCGTCTGACTGAGTACAACGCCGACTGGCTCGCCGGTTACCAGGGCTCGACTCCGGTTCGCATCGGCAACGCCGCCGCCGAACAGCTGCAGCTCGACGTGTTCGGGGAGGTGCTGGGCGCTCTCGCGGTGGCGCGCACCGTCGGCGTACCCTCCACCGATGCCTCGTGGGACGTGCAGCGCGCCCTGGTCGACCATCTGGGCAAGATCTGGCGCGAGCCCGACGAGGGACTGTGGGAGGTCCGCGGCGCACGCCAGCACTTCACCCACTCCAAGGTGATGGCGTGGGTCGCGTTCGACCGGGTCGCCAAGGCAGTCGAGGAGCTCGGCTTCCCCGGCCCCGCCCAGCAGTGGCGCGAGCAGGCCGACGAGATCCACGACGAGGTGTGTGCGCGGGCCTACGACGAGCAACGTGGCGCGTTCGTGCAGGCCTACGGCAGCAAACGCCTCGACGCCGCCGTACTCCTGATCCCCAGGGTCGGGTTCCTGCCCGGGGACGACCCGCGGATGGTCCGCACGGTCGAGACCATCCAGCGGGAGCTCGCCAACGACGGCTTCGTGCACCGCTACGAGACCGGTCCCGAATCCGGCGGGACGAACGTCGACGGGTTGCCGGGAGGCGAGGGCGCGTTCCTGGCGTGCTCGTTCTGGCTCGCCGACGCGCTGCACATGGCCGGGAGGCAGGACGAGGCACGTGAGCAGTTCGAACGGCTGCTGGCGGTGCGCAACGACGTCGGGCTGCTCGCCGAGGAGTACGACCCGGTGGCCGGCCGGCAGCTCGGCAACTACCCGCAGGCCTTCAGCCACATCGGGCTCGTCAACACCGCGCACCTGCTGACCCAGGGCGACGGCGTCGCGCCACGAGGTGGGCGTGAGGATCGGCCGGAGCCGGAGCGGGACTGACGGACTTGGTCAGATCGAACGCAGTGCGCCCCCGTCGACGGGGATCATGGCGCCCGAGACGTACGACGCGGCCGGTGACAGCAGGAAGGCCGCCACCCGGCCGAACTCTGCGGGTTTGCCGTAGCGGCGCAGCGGGATGCCCTGGTTGGCCGCGGACCGAGCCGCGCCGGGATCGCCGCGCGACTCATCGAGCTCGCGCACCCGCTCGGTGTCGATCCGGCCGGGCAGCAGACCGTTGACCCGCATTCCGGCAGGTCCCAGCTCGTCGGCCAACGTCTTTGCCAGCATGGCCAGCCCCGGCCGCAGCCCGTTCGAGATCGCCAGCCCAGGGATCGGCTGACGCACCGACGACGACAGCACGAACGCCAGAGAGCCGCCGTCCTCACAATCCCGGGCCACCGCGCGCGCCAGCCGTAGGGCACCCAGGAAGACCGACTCGAACGCGCCCCGCCACTGCTCCTCAGTAGCGTCGAAGCCACCGCCGGGGGGAGGACCTCCGACGCTGACCAGTGCTCCGTCGAGGCGCCCCCAGCGCTCTTGGGCAGCGGCGACCAGCCGATCGGCCGTGCCGGCATCGGCGTTGTCCGCGGCGATCCCGGCGCACTGCTGCGCACCCAGCTCGTCCACGGTGCGCTGGACCGCCTCGGCGTCGCGCGAGGACACGACCAGGTGGGCGCCTTCGGCGGCCAGCTCCTGCGCTGCCGCGCGGCCGAGGCCACGGCTCGCTCCGGTGACGACGTAGACGCGGTCCTTCAGTCCCAGATCCATGCGGCCCATCTTGCCGGAGACGGCCATGGTCCCACCCCACGCGCATCCGGCGGGCTGGGAACTGGTCATCTGCGTCAGGTTTGATCGCCGCGCAGCTGTCGCGGCTGACCGGTTTTGCGCTCGGTGCTGGCCTAGCGCAAACGTCGGCCACGTGCCGTGGCTGGAGGACCGGTCGATGTCCGGACCGCATTGTGAGCCGTCGCCAGAATCGGCGCTGATCCGGCGCCGGGCTGCGCGACTTCCTCGCCGACGCGGGTCAGCCGACCGGCTGAGGGGCAAACTGGGTGCGGTAGAGGACCGCGTAGCTGCCGCCCAGCGCGAGCAACTCGTCATGGGTGCCCCGCTCAACGATGCGTCCCTCGTCGACGACCAAAATCTGGTCGGCGTCGCGCACGGTGGACAGCCGATGCGCGATGACCAGCGACGTACGCCCGGCCAGCGCGCTGTCCAGCGCTTGTTGCACGGCCAGCTCGGACTCCGAGTCCAGATGTGCGGTGGCCTCGTCCAGCACGACGATCTGCGGAGCCTTGAGCAGCAGCCGGGCGATCGCCAGGCGCTGCCGCTCACCACCGGACAACCGATATCCACGGTCGCCCACCACGGTGTCGAGCCGGTCGGGCAGTGACTCGACCAACCTCCAGATCTGCGCCGCCTCCAAGGCGGCCACGAGCTCGTCGTCGGTGGCGTCGGGCCGTGCGTAGGCAAGGTTGCTGCGGATGGTGTCGTGGAACATGTGAGCGTCCTGGGTGACGTAGCCGACCGTGGCGTGCAGCGACTCCAGGGTGACGTCACGGACGTCCTGCCCACCGACCCGCACGGTCCCCGCGGTCACGTCATACAACCGGGTCACCAGATGCGTCATCGTGGTCTTGCCGGCGCCGGACGGACCGACCAGGGCCACCAGCTGGCCCGGCTCGGCCCGGAACGACACGTCGTGCAGCACCTCGTCAGCGGGCTTGTCCTCAGGCCGGGCGATCGCCTCCAGGCTCGCCAGTGACACCTCGTGGACCGAGGGGTAGCGGAAGGCGACATGGTCGAACTCGAGCGAGGCCGAGCGCGGGGGCAATGCGTGTGCACCCTCCCGCTCGCGGATCATTGGCTCGAGGTCGAGCACCTCGAAGACCCGCTCGAAGCTGACCAGGGCGGTCATCACGTCGACGCGCACGTTGGACAGCGCGGTCAGCGGACCGTAGAGCCGCGACATCAGCGCGGCCAGCGCTACCAGCGTCCCGACCGACAGAGATCCTCGGATGGCGAGGTGGCCGCCTACGCCGTAGACCAGCGCCGTCGCCAGGGCGGCCACCAGTGTGAGCGCGCTGAAAAAGATGCGGCTGTTCATCGCGATCTGGACACCGAGGTCGCGGACCCGGTCGGCGCGGCGCGAGAACTCCGCGTCCTCGTCGGCGGCGCGGCCGAACAACTTGACCAGAAGCGCCCCCCCGACGTTGAAGCGTTCGGTCATCGTGATGGAGAGGTCGGCGTTCAGCTGCATCTGCTCCCGGGTCAGGGCGGCGAGCTTGCGTCCGGCCCAGCGCGCGGGGAGCAGGAACAGCGGCAGCATCACCAACGCGAGCAGCGTGATCGGCCAGGACAGGAACAGCATCGCCACCGCCACCAGCACGAGGCTGATCACGTTGGAGACCACGCCGGACAGGGTCGAGGTGAAGGCCCGCTGGGCACCGATCACGTCGTTGTTGAGCCTGGAGACCAGCGCACCGGTCTGCGCGCGGGTGAAGAACGCCAGTGGCATCCGCTGCACGTGGGCGAACACGCGCGTCCGCAGGTCGTAGATCAGCCCCTCGCCGATGCGGGAGGAGAAGTAGCGCTGCGCCAGCGTGAGGCCGGCTACGGCAACAGCGATGACTACCACCAGCAGGGCCAGCCAGGTCACCAGCGCGGCGTCGCCCTCCGCGACGCCGTCGTCGATGATCTTCCCGAACAGCAGCGGTGTGGCCACCACCAGACAGGCGTCGACGACCACGAGCACGAGGAAGGCCCCGATGATGCCGCGGTAGGGCACCGCGAAGGCCGCCACCCGGCGCAGGGTCTCCCGGCTGACCCGGCGCGACTTCACGTCGTCGTCGCCGAGATTGCGCAGCATGCGCCAGTGGCCACCCATCGAGCTCATCACCGCAGTGCAACAGACGCTGCCGACACTTTGTTCCTCCGGTCACCGGAGCTGTCGGGCAGCAGCCACCTGGTCCGCGCGGTCAAGCAAGGGCCACCAGTTCGAGGTAGTCGGTGCCCCACAGGTCCTCGTCGCCGTCGGGCAGCAGCAGCACCCGATCCGGTTCGAGCGCCTCGACCGCACCCTCGTCGTGGGTCACCAGCACGATGGCGCCGGTGTAGTTGCGGATCGCACCGAGCACCTCCGCCCGCGAGGCGGGATCAAGGTTGTTCGTCGGTTCGTCGAGCAGCAGCACGTTGGCCGCCGACACCACCAGCGAGGCCAACGCGAGCCGGGTCTTCTCGCCACCGGAGAGGACGCCGGCCGGCTTGGCGCTGTCGTCGCCTGAGAACAGGAACGCCCCGAGCGCGCTGCGGGCCTCTGTGTCGGTGAGCTGCGGCGCTGCGCTCTGCAGGTTCTCGAGCACGGTCCGCTCCACGTCCAGGGTCTCGTGCTCCTGCGCGTAGTAGCCGAGCTCGAGCCCGAATCCTGGGACCACCGCACCAGTGTCGGGCTCGTCGACGCCACCGAGAATGCGCAACAGCGTCGTCTTGCCCGCCCCGTTCAACCCGAGCACCACGACCCGGCTCCCCTTGTCGATCGCCAGGTCGACGTCCGTGAAGACCTCGAGGGACCCATAGGACTTCGACAGTCCTTCCGCGGTCAGCGGGGTCTTTCCGCAAGGGGCCGGAGCCGGGAACCGGATCTTCGCCACCTTGTCGGACCGCCGCTCTGCCTCGAGCCCGGCCATCAGCCGATCGGCGCGCTTCAACATCGCCTGGGCTGCGCTGGCCTTGGTGGCCTTCGCCCGCATCTTGTTGGCCTGGTCCACCAGCGCGGTCGCCTTGCGCTCGGTGTTCGCCCGCTCGCGCCGGCGGCGTCGTTCGTCGGTCTCGCGCTGTTGGACGTATGCCTTCCAGCCCAGGTTGTAGACGTCGATCTCGGCCCGGTTGGCGTCGAGGTGAAGCACCTTGTTGACCGTCGTCTCGAGCAGCGCTACGTCGTGGCTGATCACGACCAGCCCACCCTTGTGCGACTTCAGGAACTCTCGCAGCCACAGGATCGAGTCGGCGTCGAGGTGGTTGGTCGGCTCGTCCAGCAGCAGGGTCTGCGCACCGGAGAACAGGATCCGGGCCAGCTCGACCCGGCGACGCTGTCCTCCGGACAGGGTCCCGATCCGCTGACCCAGGACACGTTCCGGCAGTCCGAGGCTCGCGGCGATCGTCGCGGCCTCCGACTCCGCAGCGTACCCGCCGCCGGCGTGCAGCTCGGCGTCGGCCCGGGAGTAGCGGCGCATCGCGTGTTCCGACCGGTTCGGGTCGGTGCTGCCCATCTCGGTCTCGGCCGCACGCAAACGGCGTACGACGTCGTCGAGGCCGCGCGCGGACAGGATGCGGTCGCGGGCGCTGACCTCGAGGTCGCCGGTGCGGGGATCCTGCGGCAGGTAGCCCACCGAGCCCGACCTGGTGAC
>JALZMX010000198.1 GCA_030857985.1 Actinomycetota bacterium
AGTCAATGCCCGGTCCGAGCCCACATCCGCACCCGGTCGACCCGGATCGGGTGGATCGCGCCCGCGCCCGCCTGCCAGGACGAGAGGACGCCAGCCGGCTCACCGCTGTGCTCACCCTGATCGCCGATCCGACCCGGGCCCGTGTGCTTTACGCGCTCGACTACGTCGAGGAGCTCTGCGTCGGCGATCTCGCCCTCGCCCTCGACGCCAGCGAGGACGGCATCGGCTACGCCCTGCGGGTTCTGCGGACCGCCGGCCTCGTTACAAGACGCAAGGAGGGCCGAGTTGTCTACTACCGCCTCGGAGACGGCTTTCCCGAGCCGCTTCGCGAGCATTGTCTGCGCCGCCTGATCGAACTGGCCCAGGCGCCCGGGACGGACCACCATTAGCAGCCGCGCCTGTTCCGACGACCAAACCATGGTGCCGCTCGTCACCGGACGTCGGCGAGCAGGTCCTCGACCGCCTTCGCATCGAGCTCGCCCACGTGCCGGTCCACGATTGCGCCTTCGGCATTGAGTACGACGGTGACGGGGAGCCCGGGCACGCGCAGGTGGCCCAGCAGCTGGCCGTCGACGTCGGCGATCTGGGGGTAGGTGACGCCGAGCTCGACCAGGAAGGCCGCCGCGGACCCGACCGCATCCTTGGTGTCCACACCGACGAACTGCACCTGCTCGCCGTACCGATCGTGCGCGGCTTGCAGCACGGGCATCTCGTCCCGGCAGGGCCCGCACCAGCTGGCCCAGAGGTTGACCAGCACCGGGCGCCCGCGCAGCGCGGCCAGGTCGATTTCGGGTCCAGGCGTCAGGCACGGCAGTCGCAGAGGTGGCATCCGGTCCACCGCTGCACCGCTCGTTGACGGCTGCTGGGGGAGCTCGGCGCAGGAGGCGACCCCCTGCACAGCTCTCGCCGTGTGCTCCGGCGCTGCCGGAGCGACGGATGGACCTGCACCGGAGAGGTCGCCGGAGTCGGTGGAGCCCGGGGGGGCAGCCGTGCAGCCGGAGATGACCAGGGTGAGGACCGTCAAGAGCCCGGTGCGCCGGCAGAGCACATCAGGGCGCGGCATCGTTCACTCTTCGCGGTACCGCACGGTGAAGCTGCGCCCGCCATCGGCCGAGGCGAGGATCGCGCCGTCGACCGCGGCGAAGACCTCGTCGTCGCTGGCGGCGGTCAGTGCGTGCGGCGCGGCATCGAGCTGGCCGCGTTGCTCCCAACTCTGCCCGCCGTCGGTGCTGGCGTGCACGACCCCCTCCGGATCTACGCCGATGACCGTTCCGTCCTCGGCCCAGGAAACCAGCAGCAGGACCGGCGCACCGGTCACTGCCGCGAAGCTGCTCCCGCCGTCATCGCTGCGGGCCAGCCCCTGCTCGGTCGTCGCGAGCAGGACGTCCGGGTCCTCCGGACTCACGGCGAAGTCGGCCATCGGGATCTGGCTTCGGCTCTCCCAGGTCTGCTTGTCCTCACTGACCATGAACTCCCCGGTCATCGCGTTCAGCCCGTAGACCCGGTCATGGCGAGCCTCGAGGGAGTGGAAGTCCGCCTCACCCTGCAGGGACAACGGCTGCCAGGTCTGCCCGCCGTCGATGGTCTCGATCAACCCGAGGGAGGACGGACCGTCCTGCCCTTCGCCGGGGTGGCCGCTGGCGAGAAAGTGGCCGGCGCCGACGACGGTGAACCCCATGAAGTCCTGGACCCGGTCCGCGACCCGCGTCACCGCCCCGTCCTCGGGCATCCGGAACAACCCGTAGTGGGTTCCGGCGTAGAGCGCGCCGTCCTGCGGGTCGACGCCGAGCCCGTGCACGTGGGAGACCTCCGCAGCTGCCGAGCCAGCCTCGTCGCCGCCGCGGGTGACCAGGAAGGCGACGCCAGCCAGGACCGCGACCGCGACGAGTGCCCCGACGATGACGGCGAGCCGATTGTCCGACCTGTCGGGGGCCGGGGCGGGGGCTCGACGCCCGGTGCTCTTGGTGCCCGAGGGGCGGGGTCGTGACGCCCGGGTCCGGGACTTCGGCATGGGTCACCTACAGGGGTAGAGGGCGGGAGAGCCCGGCGGCGGGACAAGACCTACGATGCAGCATAGTAGCCTTTGTGCCCAAGGAGCCCTTGTGACGCTGTCCCCCACCGGTCGCTTCGGTGCCGCTCTGCTGCTGACCGCGAGCGCCCTCAGCGCATGCGGTGACACCACGGGCGACGCGGGGGCCGCGGTGAGCACGACCCAGTCGCGGGTCGCCACGAGTGAGCGCACACCGTCGGCGTTCCACGGCACGTTGGTCGACCCAGCGATGCGGCGCCCCGAGCTGAGACTGCGCGACATCGAGAGACAGACGTTCTCGCTGGCGGAACGCCCCGGCGACGAAGTCACCGTCCTCTTCTTCGGCTACACCCACTGTCCCGACGTCTGTCCCACGACGATGGCCGATCTTGCCGCCGCCTACGGAGCGCTGCCGCCCGAGGTCAGCGACCGGGTGACCATCGCGTTCGTCACCGAGGACCCGACGCGCGACACACCGGCCGCGATGCGCCGGTGGCTGGATCAGTTCGACCCGTCGTTCGTCGGGCTGGTCGGTGGCAACGCGGCCACGCGGAGCGCGCTGGCCGAGCTCCACCTGCCCCAGAGCAGGCGGATCCGAAACCCCGATCAGGAGGTCGAGCACCCTGACACCGGCGAGGATCACCATGACCACGGCGACTACGCGGTCGAGCACGCCGGCATCGTCTACGCGTTCGGGCCAGGAGGCGCGACAGTGATCTACACCGGCGGCACGTCCCCTCGTGAGTACGCCGAGGACTTCGTCCGACTCGCCGAGGAGAACTAGCCGTGCGCGCGGTGCGTCAGATGGCCATGCTCATCGCGGTGACGACAGTCGCGGCCGCGTGCGGTGCCCCGAGTTCCTCCCTCACCTCCAGTCGGGGATATGTGAGCGGGCCCGGTGTGGTGAGCCGGGTGGCACCGGATGATCGTGTCCCGTTGTCGAGCGTCACGGGCCGTCTGCTGGACGGGGGGCAGTTCGACAGCGGTGACCATCCGGAGACCGTGCTGGTATTCAACGTATGGGGTTCCTGGTGTCCGCCGTGCCGGGCCGAGGCGCCGGCGCTGCAGGCAGTGTGGGAGGAGACCCGAGACCGCGGGGTGCAGTTCGTCGGCGTCGACGTCAAGGACAGCGACGCCGCCGCACGCGCGTTCGTGCGGGAGTTCGGCATCAGCTATCCGAGCATCGTCACCGAGGACTCCGGCCAGGTGCTGCTCGCTTTCCATTCGAGCCTGCCCCCCAACGCGATCCCGAGCACGCTCATCGTCGATCGACAGGGCCGCGTCGCGGCCCGCATCGTCGGTGAGACGACGTACACGAAGTTGCGCGAGCTGCTCGACGAGGTGCTCGCCGAGTCATCCCAGCCTAGAGCGGCTGCGCGGGAAAGCTGATCGGGCAGAAGTCGGCCGTCGCGGCCACGACTGCAGGAGCAGCGACGACCGCGACCGGGCCAGCGAGGACCGCCGCAGCCGCCAGCGCGACGAGCGCCGAGCGCGGCGCACCGAGCGGACGCGCCGGAGCCACCAGGCGACGTACGCGGGCCAAGGCCGAGCGACCGCCCGCAC
>JALZMX010000203.1 GCA_030857985.1 Actinomycetota bacterium
GGCAGGAAGTTCATCTCGATCTTGATCGTGCCGTCCCCGGAGCAGGCCTCGCAGCGGCCGCCCTTGACGTTGAAGGAGAAGCGACCGGGCAGATAGCCGCGCATCTTCGCCTCGGGCGTCTGAGAGAAGAGCTTGCGCACGTGGTCGAAGACCCCCGTGTAGGTGGCGGGGTTGGACCGCGGCGTGCGTCCGATCGGTGACTGGTCGACATGGATCACCTTGTCGACGTGCTCGGCGCCGGTGATCGTGCGGTGCCGGCCCGGAATCTCGCGGGCGTTGTAGATGCGGCGGGCGAGCGAGGCGTAGAGGATGTTGTTGACCAACGTCGACTTGCCCGACCCCGAGACACCGGTGACCGCGATGAACAGCCCGAGCGGGAAGCTCACGTCGACGCCCTGCAGGTTGTGCTCGCGCGCGTCGTGGACGGTGAGCTCACGCCCCTGGGTGGCCGGACGCCGGGTGGGCGGCAGCGGGATCTCGCGGCGCCCGGCGAGGTAGGCGCCGGTGATCGAGTCGGGGTGGTCGAGCAGCTGCTGGACGGTGCCGGACACCACCACCTGGCCACCGTGCTCGCCGGCCCCGGGCCCGATGTCGACGACCCAGTCGGCGGTGCGGATGGTGTCCTCGTCGTGCTCGACGACGATCAGGGTGTTTCCGAGGTCGCGCAGCCGCAGCAGGGTCTCGATCAGCCGGCGGTTGTCGCGCTGGTGCAGGCCGATCGAGGGCTCGTCGAGCACGTAGAGCACGCCGACCAGGCCGGCGCCGATCTGGGTGGCGAGCCGGATCCGCTGCGCCTCTCCGCCGGACAGCGACCCGGACGGCCGGTCGAGCGTGAGGTAGTCGAGACCGACGTCGAGCAGGAAACGCAGCCGCTCGTTGATCTCCTTGAGCACCCGCTCCGCGATCTGCCGTTCGCGCGTGGACAGGTCGAGCTCGCGCAGGAAGGCGGCGGCCTCCGCGACCGGCAGCCGGGTGACCTCGGCGATGTTCTTGTCGCCGATGGTCACCGAGAGCGAGATCGGCTTGAGCCGGGAACCGTGGCAGCTCGGACACGGGACCTCGCGCATGAAGCCCTCGAAGCGCTCACGGCTGGTGTCGCTCTCGGCCTCGGAGTGCCGCCGCTCGATGTAGGGGATCACGCCCTCGAACGTGGAGTAGTAGGACCGTTCGCGTCCGTAGCGGTTCTTGTAGCGCACATGCACCTTGGTGGCGTGACCGGTCAGCAGGGCCGTGCGGGCTTTGCCCGGAAGCCGTTCGAACGGTGCGGAGGTGCTGAAGCCGAGCTCGTCGGCGAGCGCGTCCACGAGCCGGGCGAAGTAGTCGGAGACATGTGCCGACGCCCAGGGTGACAGCGCGCCCTCCTCGAGGGACTTCAACGGGTCGGGTACGACGAGGTCGGCGTCGACCTCCATCCGGGTGCCGATGCCGTGGCAGTCGGTGCAGGCGCCGTACGGCGAGTTGAACGAGAACGAACGTGGCTCGAGCTCCTCGAACGACAGGTCGTCGTACAGGCACGCGAGGTGCTCGGAGAAGGTCCGCTCGCGGTGCTCGTCGTCGGCGGGCAGGTCGACGAAGTCGAGGGTCACCAGACCGCCGGACAGTCCCAGCGCGGTCTCCACGGAGTCGGTGAGCCGGCGCTTGGCCGACTCCTTGACCTGGAGCCGGTCGACGACCACCTCGATCGTGTGCTTCTGCTGCTTGTTCAACCTTGGCGGCTCGGTGAGTGCGTGGATCGCGCCGTCGACCCGGACCCGGGAGAAGCCCTGCGTCTGCAGCTGGCGGAACAGGTCGGCGTACTCCCCCTTGCGACCACGGATCACCGGTGCCAGCACCTGGAAGCGGCTGCCGGCCTCGAGCTCGAGCACCCGGTCGACGATCTGCTGCGGGGTCTGCCGGGCGATCGGGCGCCCGCAGACCGGACAGTGCGGCCGGCCGGCGCGAGAGAACAGCAGCCGCAGGTAGTCGTAGACCTCGGTGATGGTGCCGACGGTCGAGCGTGGGTTTCGCGAGGTGGACTTCTGGTCGATCGAGACCGCCGGTGACAGACCCTCGATGAAGTCGACGTCGGGCTTGTCCATCTGGCCGAGGAACTGGCGGGCGTAGGCCGACAGGCTCTCGACGTAGCGGCGCTGTCCCTCGGCGAAGATAGTGTCGAATGCCAGGCTCGACTTGCCCGACCCGGACAGCCCGGTGAACACGATGAGGGAGTCACGCGGCAGGTCGAGCGAGATGTCCTTGAGGTTGTGCTCGCGGGCACCGCGAACGATCAGCTGGTCGGCCACCACTCACCCTTTGGTCGGTGCCATTGCAACAGAAAGCCCCTTCGAACGGGCGTTCGCCATCCTAGGTCAGGG
>JALZMX010000210.1 GCA_030857985.1 Actinomycetota bacterium
AGCAGCGCCGTGCCGAGCCCGTTGCCGAACGAGTCCCGTACGAGCTCGACGAGCGAGCCTGCGTAGCGCCAGTCGATCACCGCGTCGAAGGGTCGATTGAGCGCCTCCAGGAAGCCCATGTCGAGGAACTTGAAGACGGCGGTCAGGCCGAGCGCGACCCCGGCAGCGAGAGCCAGGGGCGCCCGGACCCGACCGAGGCTCGGCGGCAGCGCCAGGACGACGGCGAGGTACACCAGCGCCTCGAGGGGCAGCCGCACGAACGCCGCAGGCTCGAGCTCCTGGAGCCGGTTCGGGGTGGTCAGCGCGAGGAGTACCAGCAGTCCGGCCAGCACGGTGAGGAACCGCGCGCCGACGGCACGCCATCCCAGTCCGGGATCGCGTTGAACCATGCGCACGTCCACTCCGTTCATCAGACCATCAGGGAGCTACACGTCTAGGAACGAGGAAGTCGCTGCTCCGGTTCACCCGGAGCCGGGTGAGGTGGACCGATGAACAGGGAAGCCCGGGCGTTCTGGCTGCGCGAGCCGGGCGCCGGCGAGATCCGGCCGGTGGCGCTCGCCCCCCCAGGCCACGACGAGGTGGTCGTCCGGACGCTGCGGTCGGCGGTCAGCAGGGGCACCGAGGCCATGGTGTTCGACGGGCGCGTCCCGGCCAGCCAGTACGATGCGATGCGAGCGCCCTTCCAGGACGGCGCCTTCCCGGGGCCGGTGAAGTACGGCTACCTCAACGTGGGCGTCGTGGAGGACGGCCCACCTCGGTTGCTCGGGCGCACCGTGTTCTGCCTGTATCCCCACCAGACGGCGTACGTGGTGCCCGCCTCTGCGGTGACCGTCGTACCCCAGGAGGTGCCTGTGGCGCGGGCCGTGCTCACCGGCATTGTCGAGACGGCCGTGAACGCGCTGTGGGACGCCGGCCCGCTGATCGGGGATCGGGTGGCGGTCGTCGGGGCGGGGATGGTGGGCTGCTGCGTGGCCCGGCTGCTCGCCCGCTTTCCCGGCGTCTCCGTCACGCTGGTCGACGTCGACCCGCTCCGCGCCGACGTGGCGTCGTCGCTGGGCGTCGGCTTCTCCCTCTGTGAGCAGGCGCCTGGTGGCCGCGACCTGGTCGTCCACACGAGCGCCACTTCGGAGGGCCTCCAGCTGTCGCTCGAACTGCTCGCGTCGGAGGGCACGGTCATCGAGCTGAGCTGGTACGGCGACGACCTGACCACGCTGTCCCTCGGCGGCACCTTCCACTCGGGCCGCCTCACCATGCGGGCCAGCCAGGTCGGCACGGTGGCCCCGTCACGAAGCGGGCGGCGCACGACCGCCGACAGGCTTGCGCTCGCCCTCGACCTGCTTCGTGACCCGGCCTTCGACGCCCTGCTGACCGGTGAGTCACCCTTCGAGGAGCTTCCCGAGGTGATGCCCAGGCTCGCCCGCGGGGAGCTGCCGGCGCTGTGCCACATGCTGACCTACGACGCCGCGGAGGTGCCGTGTTCAGCGTGACCGTCCGCGACCACATGATGGTCGCGCACAGCCTCCAGGGGGAGGTCTTCGGACCGGCCCAGCGGCTGCACGGCGCGACCTTCGTCGTGGATGCGACGTTCCGTGGCGACACCCTGGACAACGACGGCATCCTGGTCGACATCGGCCGCGCGGCCGACGAGCTGCACCGCGCGGTGGCCGACCTGAGCTACCGGAACCTCGACGACGAGCCGGTGTTCGCCGGCACCAACACCACCACCGAGGTGCTCGCGAGACACCTGGCCGACCGACTCGCAGAACGGGTGCGTGCGGGTGCTCTCGGCTCTCCTACACGCGTGACCGGCATCGCCGTGACCCTGCACGAGTCCCACGTCGCGTCGGCGATCTACGAGCGGGCCCCGTGAGCCGGGCGCGGACAGTTCACGTGGTGGTCCCGGAAGGGATCGAGGACCCCCTGCGGCCGAGCGGCGGCAACACCTACGACCGGCGGCTCTGTCAGGACCTGGCAACCGTCGGCTGGTCGGTGCGCACGCGAGCCGTGGCCGGTGCCTGGCCGTGGGCGGGGGAGGTGGCACGCCGGGCGCTGGAGGAGGCATTCGGAGCGATGCCTCACGACTCTCTGGTGCTGGTCGACGGTCTGGTCGCCTCGGCGGTCCCGGAGGTCCTGGTGCCCGCCTCCCGGCGGCTGCGGCTGGTGGTGCTGGTGCACATGCCGATCGCCTGCCGGGACGGCCGCGACGGTTCGTTCGAGCGCGAGTGCGCCGTCCTCAACTCGGCGGCCGCGGTGGTCACCACGAGCGGCTGGTCCCGTCGGTGGTTGCTCGCGGCGTACAGCCTGGACCCGGCGCGGGTCCACGTGGCCCACCCCGGCGTCGACGCCGCCGAGCCGGCGGTCGGCAGCGGCCGCGGCGGCAACCTCCTGTGCGTGGGCGCGGTGACGCCCGGGAAGGGCCAGGACGTGCTCCTGGCGGCACTGATCCGGATCGCCGACCTGACCTGGCGATGTCTGTGCGTCGGGGCCCTGACACAGGCGCCGGACTTCGTCGAGGAACTGCGGCGTGGCATCCGCACCGCGGGCCTCGACGACCGGTTCGTGTTGACCGGCCCCCGCACGGGACGCGAGCTGGAGGCGTCGTACGTCACGGCCGATGCACTCGTGCTCGCCAGCAGCGGCGAAACCTACGGCATGGTCGTCACGGAGGCGTTGGCGCGGGCGCTGCCGGTGCTGGCCCCGCATGTGGGCGGGGTTCCGGAAGCGCTCGGCGTGACCCCGGACGGGCGGCGGCCGGGGCTGCTCCTGCCGCCCGGTGACGTCGCCGCCCTCGCCGGCTCGTTGAGGCGCTGGTTGTGCGACCCGGCGTTGCGCCGCGGCCTCCGCGACGCGGCTCGTCACCGTCGAGCCGGGCTGACCAGCTGGTCGGAGACCGCTGACCGGGTAGCTCGCGTCCTGGTGGAGGTGACCACATGAGCCGGTCCGCGTGGAGGTCCCTACGCATTGCCGCCGGTGTGGCATTCCTCGGTGCGGTGCTGTGGCGGACGGGGACCGGTCCCGCATGGCCGCTTGGTCCTTCGGTGCCGCCGGACTCGGTGCCGACCAGGGTGTCGCCGCTGCTGTGGCGTACGGAGCCATAGTGCTCGTCGCGAACCTCCCCGGTGCGGTCGTCCTGGTGGTGGCATCAGGTCGTCGTGGCGACGCTCGCTCAGTGGAGCCATCGCCCTCGGGGCAGTCCCGCGTCGCTGGGGAGGGCCAGGCCAATGGATGATCGCCCGTACACGATCCTGAGCTGCGGCATGTCTCTCGACGGGTACCTCGATGCTGCTACTAATGAGCGGCTGGTGCTGTCCAACGAAGCAGACCTCGAGCGGGTGGATGCGGTCCGCGCGCAGTGCGACGCGATCCTGGTTGGTGCCGCGACCGTGCGAAACGACAACCCGCGCCTGCTCGTGCGCAAACCGGCGCTGCGTCAGCAGCGAAGGGCGCGCGGGCTGCGGGAGACCCCGATGAAGGTGACCATCACCGAGCATGCGCATCTGGACGCGTGCAGCAAGTTCTTCGCGACCGGGGAAAGCGAGAAGCTCGTCTACTGCGCCAGCCGGTCTGTCCCGATCGCGCACCGGCGGCTGGGCGCGGTGGCGACCGTGATCGACGCCGGTCAGCCGGTGGACCTCTCGCAGATGGTGCAGGACCTGTTCAATCGCGGCGTTCGACGGCTGATGGTCGAAGGTGGCGGACTGGTCCACACCCAGTTCCTGACCGCCGACCTCGCCGACGAGCTGCACCTGGTGATCGCGCCGTTCTTCGTCGGGAACTCACGCGCGCACCGGTTCGTCGGTGACGGCGCGTTCCCCTGGAACCCCGGCCGCCGGGCCCACCTCGCAGAGACCCGACAGATCGGAGACGTGGTGCTGCTGCGCTACGCCTTGTCCTCGCGGTTCGTCGCGACATTCTGAGAGGGCGCCGCGTGCTGTCACCATTCACACCCGCCACCGTCCGCGGCCAGATCCAGCTGCCGCTGCGCTTTGACGACGGCTACGTCGCAAGGGCCCGGGTACTCAGTTTCGAAGGCCTCTATGACGGACGGGAGCACGTCGCGCTCGCGCTCGGCGACCGCGCGGAGGAAGGCACCACCGAGACGGCGGTCGCCCCGCTGGTGCGGCTGCACAGCGAGTGCCTGACCGGGGATGTCTTCGGCAGCCAGCGCTGCGACTGCGGTCCGCAGCTGCGGGAAGCGGTCGAACGCATCTCCGAGGCCGGCGGCTACCTGTTGTACCTGAGGCAGGAGGGGCGCGGCATCGGCCTGTACAACAAGCTCGACGCCTACGCCTTGCAGGATGCGGGACTGGACACCTACGAGGCGAACCTGGCCCTCGGTTTCGCAAAGGACGAGCGTGACTACACCGTCGCGGCACAGATGCTGCTGGCACTGGGGGTGGACCAGCTCGACCTGCTCACGAACAACCCCGACAAGGCGACACAGCTGCAGGCCGCGGGGATCCGGGTCCACAGTCGCGTGCCGACCGGGCTGCACCTGTCGCCCGTCAACGGCCGATACCTTGCGGCGAAAGCGTGGCGGGGATACCACTTTCTGGGCATCGCACACTGATCACCGGGAAGGCAGGCTCGTCCCGTGCCCGATCCGGTACCCGCCATCGGCCCCCGGGCTGACTCGACGTAGCTGCCGGCCTCCCGGAGGATCTCGACGTACGACGCGCGGCCCGCTCCGTGACACCAAGGTGCGTGCTGTGTGGCTGAGATCGGTGGGCACGCGAACTGGCTAGGTGTCCGAGGTAAACCGGAAGCAGATCGTCCGGAAGTGGTTTCTAGCCTGACGTCCATCACTGAGTTCTACGAGCAGGACCTCACCGGAGCACGCTTCGGGCGTGTCAGCCTTCGGGGCGCCAGCTTCACCCGGTGTTCCTCAACGACGCCAGGATGCGCGAAGTCGACCTCACCGGGGTGCAGGTACGCGGCGCCCTGTTCAACCAGAGCCGCCTGCGCGGCGTCGAGCTGGTCGACGTCGAGATCAGCGGCGAGCTGCAGAACGTCGTCGTGAACGGCGTCGACATTGCACCGCTCGTCGAGGCCGAGCTGAACCGGCGCATGCCCGAACGGGCGAGGATGCGCCCCGACGACAGCGAGGGTTTCCGTGAGGCGTGGGCGATCCTGGAGCGGCTGTGGGAAGGCACCATCGCGCGTGCGAGGACGTTCCCCGAAGCCGCGCTCCACCGTAGCGTCGACGACGAGTGGTCGTTCATCCAGACCCTGCGGCACCTCAACTTCGCCAGCGCTGCCTGGGTGGGCCGGATGATCCTCGGGAACCCCTCGCCGTGGCACCATCTGGACCTGCCGTGGGACGAGGCGCCCGGCTGGGACGGTGTCTCGTGGGAGCGCGAGGCACGGCCCTCGCTCGACGAAGTGCTCACCGTCCGACGCGAACGCCAGGCGATGGTCCGCCACGTCCTGGAATCACTCACCGGGGACCAACTCGCCTCCGACGTGACTCGCACCGAGCCCGGCTGGCCCCAGGTTGAGAACTTTCCCTTCAAGGAAGCTCTCCGCGTCGTGCTCAGCGAGGAATGGGAGCACCGGCTCTATGCCGAACGTGATCTGACCGCACTGGAGAACGAGAACTGATCTCAACGCAGGGTTCATGGAGGTGAGCCGACCGGCCAAGCGGCGAGCCGTCGTACGCGCCGAGGTCGCGAGCCGGGAACATGGGAGCACTCGAACTCGAAAGGACTCGACGATGTCGTACACGATCCGACCCCTCGACGCCGACACGTGGGATGCCTTCGCGGAGCTTGTCGAGCGCAACAACGGCATCTTCGGCGGGTGCTGGTGCATCGGTTACCACCCGGAGTGCGGTCAGAAGG
>JALZMX010000262.1 GCA_030857985.1 Actinomycetota bacterium
TCGCGCAGCACGGCCGACGTCATGTTGCAGGTGAGGGTGTTCCCGCCGACGCCGACGAACGCACCCGACGAATAGCGGCTGCCGTCCTCGTCCTGTACCACCACGTCGTACGCGACGTCCTCCTCGAAGCCCGAACCCACCAGCTTGATCTCCATGCCCCAGGTGTGGTCGACGAGTACGGCGCTGGCGTCGATACCGCTGATCTCGTCCACCGCCACCGTCTCGACCGGCGGCAGGTTCGGCTGCTCGGGCCACACCAGCGCGACGACCCCGGTCGCCGCTGCAACCCCGGCGACCGCGGCCACCCCCGCCACCGCCGCCATCCGCCACCGTGGCAAACGGCGTTCCGGAGTGCGCAACGCATGCAGAGTCTCGTCGATCCGCCGGTCCAGCTGGCGCGGTGGCTGATCGGGGAGCGCAGACGCTGCCGCTCGCTCGGGGTCGACCCCGCGCAGCATCCCTGCCAGCGGCGCCAGCTCGTCGTACTCGGCGTGACAGGAGGCACAGGTGGCCAGATGTTCCTCGACCGCCGTGGCGAGTTCGGGTTCGAGTTGGCCGAGGACGTAGGCACCGAGCGCCTCACGCAGCGTCTGGTGCGAGTGAGTGCTCACCGGTCGATTCCCATCTCGTCGATTGCCACCTTCAGGTTCTTCAGTCCGTAGAAAACCCGGCTGCGCAACGTGTTCACGGACACCCCGAGCTCGGCGGCGACGTCGCCGTACGGGCGGTCGCGCAGGTATGTCTCGACGATTGCCGCCCGCTGGTCGACCGTGAGCACCGACAACGCGCGTACGACGAGGTCCACCTCGCCCAGTCGTCGGCTCGGATCGTCGCGCACGACTGCCTCCCTCTCGGTGACGCTGTCACCGACCGGAACCGCCCGCAGGGAACGGGCCCGGCCGTGGTCACGAATGAGGTTGCGCGCAATGGCGAACAACCACCCCCGCAGGCTGCCGACTGCCGGGTCGAACGTGTGCGCCGCTCGCCAGGCCCGCACCACCGTCTCCTGCACCACGTCCTGGGCGGCCGAGTCGTCGCCGAGCCAGCTCTTGGCGAAGCGGTACAGCTCCGCGCCATGCAGCTCGTACGCGGTCCGCGCGAGCGCCCCCCGGCTGTCACCCTCAGGTGAGCCGCTGTGCGGCTCGTCCACGCGACGCCTCCATCGGCCGAGGGACCCAATGCCTCGGGTCCACCACGTCGGTCCTGACCCTAGCGATCCGGTGCGTCCCGGCGACGACGCCACCGCAGCCGTGCGCTGACCGTCGTCGGTCTGCCTGGTATACCCCCGTCGGCGACCTCGCGTTGAACCAGGCTCGGCCGAGTTCCGGATGCGGGGATGCAGCGCGCCATCACGGGGCTGAGACGAAGACCGCCACGGCGCGTGCGTCGGCGCCCCGCTGCTCGTACAGCGCGAGGAACCGTCCATCGGGTGCGAACACCGCCACCGGCCCCACCGCGCCGAGCGCAGTGTTGCGCAGAACCTTTCCGAACCCGACCGCGTGCGCCTGCTCCTCGTCGAGCGTGTACGCCGGAAAGCTGGCCTGCGCCACCTCGTCCAGGCCGATGATGCCCAGCCCGGTCGCCAGCTGCTCGAGTGTCCTTGCCTGAGGCAGCCCGAACGGGCCCACCCGGGTGCGCCGTAGGGCGGTCAGATGCCCACCGACCCCGAGCCGGGAGCCGAGATCACGGGCCAGCGCCCGGATGTACGTGCCACTGGAGCAGGTCACGGACACGTCGACGTCGATGACCGCGTCGCCCCGGCGTACCGCGACAACGTCGAAGCGGGAGACGTGCACCGGCCGCGCCGCAAGCTCGACGGACTCCCCCTTGCGCACGCGGGCGTAGGAGCGCTGGCCGTCCACCTTGATCGCCGACACCGCCGACGGCACCTGGTCGAACTCACCGACGAACTCGGCCGCGCGGGACACGATCTCCGCCTGGGCGAGCCGACTCGTGTCGCAGCAACCGGTGACCTCACCCTCGGCGTCGTCGGTGCGCGTCGACGCACCGAGCCGGATGGTCGCCTCATAGGCCTTCTCCGTCAGCGCGAGATGACCCAGCAGGCGTGTCGCCCGCCCGATCCCCGCCACCAGGACACCGGTGGCCATCGGATCAAGGGTGCCGGCGTGCCCGACCCGACGGGTGCCCGCGAGCCGACGGATCCGGCTCACCACGTCGTGGGACGTCGAGCCGGCCGGCTTGTCGACGACGACCACACCGGGGACCACACCGGGGACCACACCGGGGACCACACCGGAGGTCACCGCCGCAGCCGGGTCAGTCATGCAGCGTCGCTCATGAGGGCGGCTCGTCCTCGTCTCGGGCCTTGTAAGGGTCGGGATCACCGGCGTAGGCGGCTCCGGCCGCGGCTCGCGCCACCTCCGCGTCGGACTCGCGAGCCTGCGCCAGCAGCTCCTCGATGTGCGCGGCGTTCTCCGGCAACGCGTCGAGGATGAACTCCAGCGTCGGCGTGTGCCGCATGCCGAGCTGGCGGCCGACCTCGGAGCGCAGCACCCCCTTCGCGCTCTCCAGCGCCGAGGCGGTCGCCGCACGTTCGTCGTCGTCGCCGAAGACGGTGTAGAAGATGGTCGCGTGCTGGGTGTCCCCGGTGACGCGGACGTCGGTGACGGTGACGAAGCCGAGCCGCGGATCCTTGATCCGGCGCTCCAGCATCTCGGCCACGATAACTTTGATCCGGTCGGCGATCTTGCGGACCCGAGCTG
Source organism: Actinomycetota bacterium (assembly GCA_030857985.1). GTDB lineage: Bacteria > Actinomycetota > Actinomycetes > Propionibacteriales > Nocardioidaceae > JALZMX01. The sequence continues at coordinate 2,724 of JALZMX010000262.1, forward strand.
CGCTCATCGCTCCTCATCCTCTCGCTCACTCATCGTCGATCGCCCGCAGCCGGTGCGTTGCCGCCAGCAGGTCAAGCTCGTGCCGGGCGGCGATCCAGCGTTCGACTCGTTCGAGCACCGCATGACAGTGGCCCGGCTCGCCCCCGACGACGGCCACGCCGATCTCGGTACGACGGTACAAGTGCTGCATGCCCGTCTCGGCCGCAGCCACCCCGAAGTGCCGTTGCAGCTCGGCGACGAGCGGACGCACCAGGCCCCGCTTCTGCTTCAGCGAGTGCACGTCGCCGAACAGCACGTCGTACACCGCCATCCCGACGAACATCAGCCTCTGGGGATCTCCCGCATCTCGAAGGTCTCGATCACGTCGTCGACCTTGAGGTCGTTGTAACCCCGCAACGTCAGGCCGCACTCGAATCCCTCGCGGACCTCGGTGGCGTCGTCCTTGAAGCGCTTCAGCGACGACACGTCGAGGTTGTCTGCGACGACCGCGCCGTCGCGCAGCAACCGCGCCTTGGCGTTGCGCCGGATCAGACCGGAGGTGACCATGCAGCCTGCGATGTTGCCGACCTTGGACGACCGGAACACGTCGCGGATGTCCGCCGTACCGAGCTGCACCTCCTCGTACTCAGGCTTGAGCATGCCCTTGAGCGCTGCCTCGATCTCGTCGATCGCCTGGTAGATGACCGAGTAGTAGCGGATGTCGACGCCCTCGCGGTCGGCGAGGTCGCCCGCCTTCCCGGCCGGTCGCACGTTGAAGCCGATGATCACGGCGTCGAACGCGGCCGCCAGGTTGACGTCGTTCTCGTTGATCGCGCCGACTCCGCGGTGGATGACCCGCAGGTCAACGTCGTCACCGACCTCGAGCTGGAGCAGCGAGTCCTCCAGCGCCTCCACCGAACCGGACACGTCGCCCTTGAGGATGAGCAGGAGCTCCTGGGTCTCGCCCTTCTCCATGCTCGCCATGAAGTCCTCGAGGGTACGGCGAACGCGGCGACGGGCGTTCTGTGCCGCCCGGGCCCGCGACTCGCGCCGTTCCGCGATCTGGCGTGCCACCCGGTCGTCCTCGACGACCAGGAAGTTGTCGCCCGCACCTGGGACGGCAGTCAGCCCGAGCACCAGCACCGGCCGTGACGGCGGCGCCTCGGCGACCGCGTCACCGTGCTCGTCGAGCATCGCCCGGACCCGGCCGAACGCCGGACCGGCGACCAGGGAGTCACCGACCCGCAGCGTGCCGCGCTGCACCAGCACGGTCGCGACCGGCCCGCGCCCGCGGTCGAGGTGTGCCTCGACCGCCAGGCCCTGTGCAGGCTGGTTGGGGTTGGCCCGCAGGTCCAGCGCCGCATCGGCGGTCAGCACGATCGCCTCGAGCAGGCCCTCGATGTTGTCGCCGGCCTTCGCCGACACGTCGACGAACATCGTGTCGCCGCCGTACTCCTCGGGCACCAGGCCGTACTCGGTGAGCTGACCTCGGACCTTCGCCGCGTCGGCGTTGGGCACGTCGATCTTGTTGACCGCCACCACGATCGGCACCTCGGCCGCCTTGGCGTGGTTGAGCGCCTCGATCGTCTGCGGCATCACGCCGTCGTCGGCGGCCACCACCAGGATCGCGATGTCGGTGGCCTGCGCCCCACGGGCCCGCATCGCGGTGAACGCCTCGTGACCGGGGGTGTCGATGAAGGTCAGGCGGCGCTCGGTGCCGTCCACCTCGGTCGCCACCTGGTAGGCACCGATGTGCTGGGTGATGCCGCCGGCCTCCTTCGCCACCACGTTGGCGTTGCGGATCGCGTCGAGCAGCTTGGTCTTGCCGTGGTCCACGTGACCCATCACGGTGACGACTGGTGGCCGCGCCGACAGGTCGTCCTCGACCCCCTCGTCCATGCCGAACTCGAGATCGAAGGACTCGAGCAGCTCGCGGTCCTCGTCCTCGGGCGAGACCACCTGTACGTCGTAGTTGAGCTCGTTGCCGACCAGCTGCAGCGTCTCCTCGTTCACCGACTCCGTCGCGGTGACCATCTCACCGAGGTGGAACAGCAGCTGCACCAACGACGCCGGCTCCACGCCGATCTTCTCGGCGAAGTCGGTCAGCGACGACCCGCGGGCCAGCCGGACGACCTGGCCGTCGCCCTGGCGGACGCGCACACCACCGATCGCCGGAGCCTGCATGTTGTCGAACTCCTGGCGACGCTGCCGCTTGCTCTTGCGGCCGCGGCGCGACGGACCACCGGGACGACCGAAGGCGCCCTGGGTGGAGCCGCGACTACCGCGACCACCCGGACCGGGACGGCCTCCACCGGGTGCCCCACCTGGGCCGCCGGGGGCGCCGGAGAAGCCACCACCGCCGGGCCGTCCGCGGCCGCCGGGGGCAGGACGACCACCGGCCGGCGCACCACGTCCACCGGGGGCGGGCCGACCACCCCGGCTCGGCGGGGCCGTCTGTTGCGGCATCATCGCCGGGTTGGGGCGCGGTGCTCCGGGCACGCCCCCTGGGCGGGGGCCGCCGGGTCGCACGCCTCGGTCTGGCCGGTCGCCGCTGCGCTCGGGACGCTCGGCGC
>JALZMX010000291.1 GCA_030857985.1 Actinomycetota bacterium
CGTTCGCCTGGATCCTGGTGGTCGGCGGTGGGCTGCTGCGATTCGACCCGTCTCATGAGCGCCGGGAGGCGCCGGACTCCGCAGAGGGAAAGCACTGGAGCTAGGGCCCCCTCTCGGGCAGTCACAGATCAGGTGCGCGCGACCTGAGGCGGTGACCCGGACTCAGCGAGCGATCTCGGTCGCGCGTGACTCGCGCACCACGGTGACCTTGATCTGCCCGGGGTAGGTGAGCTCCTCCTCGACCTGCTTGGCGATGTCGCGGGCGAGCACCTGCGCCTGGATGTCGTCGACCACGTCGGGCAGCACCATCACCCGCACGTCGCGACCGGCCTGCATCGCGAACACCTTCTCGACACCCTGCTTGTCCATCGCGATCTGCTCCAGCCGCTGCAAACGCTTGACGTAGGCCTCCAGCGACTCCCGGCGTGCTCCCGGCCGGCCTCCGCTGATCGCGTCGGCGGCCTGGGTCAGGACCGCCTCGACCGTGCGCGGCTCCACCTCGTTGTGGTGCGCCTCGATCGCGTGCACCACGTCGTCGCTCTCCCCGTACCTGCGGGCCAGGTCGGCGCCGACGATCGCATGCGAGCCCTCCACCTCGTGGGTCAGCGCCTTGCCGATGTCGTGCAGCAGTGCCGCGCGCAGGCACAGCGCCCGGTCGAGGCCGAGCTCGTCGGCCATCAGCGCCGCCAGGTGCGCCGACTCGACCAGGTGCTTGAGCACGTTCTGACCGTACGACGAGCGAAAGCGCAGCCGGCCGAGCGTGTGCACGAGCTCGGCGTGCAGGTCGGTGATCCCGAACTCGACCACGGTGTCCTCGCCCGCACGCAGACACTGCTGGTCGACCTCGGCGAGTGAGCGTTCGTGCTGGTCCTCGATCCGGCTCGGGTGGATCCGGCCGTCGGTGACGAGCGCCTCCAGCGTCAGCCGGGCCGTCTCCCGGCGTACCGGGTCGAAGCAGGACAGCAGCACCGCATCAGGCGTGTCGTCGATGATGAGGTTGACCCCGGTCGTCTGCTCGAAGGAGCGGATGTTGCGCCCCTCGCGGCCGATGATGCGCCCTTTCATGTCGTCGCCGGGGAGGTGCACGGCGGACACCACCGACTCGGCGGTCTGCTCCGAGGCTAGGCGCTGGATCACCGTGGTGAGGATCCGCCGGGCCCGGAACTCCCCCTCGTCACGGGCCCCACGCTCCAGGTCGCGGACGAGTACGGCGGCCTCCCGCTTGCCGTCGTTCTCGATCGCGGCGACGAGCTCGGCCTTGGCGTCCTCGGCGGTCAGGCCGGCGACCCGCTCGAGCGCGGCGCGACGCTCCGCTGCGAGGTCGAGCAGTTGGGCGCGCTGGCGAGCGATGTCGTCCTCGACCTGGACCAGCTCGTCGGCGCGCTCCTCGAGCTGGCGACCCTCGGTGTCGAGCCGCTCCTCGCGCTCGGCCAGCCGGTGCTCACGGCGCTCCATGTCGAGCCGCTGGTCGCGCAGGTCGCCGCGCTGGGCGCGCAGCTCGTCCTCGGCTTCGGCCTTGAGCGCCGTGGCCTGTGTGGACTGCCTGGTCGCCCGCCGGCGCGTCTCCTCGGCGTCGGTCTCGGCACGTTGCCGGATCTCGTCGGCGGACCGGCGGACCGCGGCGAGGTCTTGCGCGGAGGGGTCGGCTGTCGCCGGAGTCCGTGCGGAGGCCGTGACGCTGCGCCGGAGCAGGACGTAGAGGCCGGCGCCGAGGCCGAGGACGGCGAGCCACGAGACCGCGACCAGGGCCCACACCAGCGTGCTCTGGCTCATCGGGACTGCTCCCTTCGTCCGCCGAACGCCTCGCGGCGCGCAGCACGAGTCCACGAAGGGATACACAGCAGCCGGGCCACCGACTCGAGATGCCGGGCCGTAGGACCGGTCGTCGAGGTAGCGGCCAGCCGGAGGCCGGTCAGCGCATGTCGTGATGCTGTGAAATCCGGTGTCGGTTTCGGACCGCGATGCCGCGTGCGTTTGCCAGTGCGTTCAGTGTGCAGACGACCGCGAACAGGTCCAGCTGCTTGCGGAGTATCCCTGTGTACTTCGGAGGCTAGGTGGCCACCCGGGCGGGGTCAAGGACCGGCGGTCTCGCGAGCCGTTCCTGCTCAGTCGGCGAGCCGATCGCCGACGTCGTCACCCTCGGCGGCGATCTCCTCGCGCACGACCCGGATCGCGACCCCCGGCGGATAACCCCTGCGCGCCAGCATCGCGGCCAGGCGGCGAACGCGGGTATGCCGTTCGAGGGCGCGGGTGGTGCGCAGCTTTCGGCGTACCAGAGTGCGCGCGAGCTCGGTTTCGTGCTCGGGGTCGATCTCGTCGAGCGCCTCGCGCGCCACCTCGTCGTCGACGCCCCGCCGGCGCAGCTCCTGAGCGAGCGCCCGGCGGGCCAATCCACGTCCGGTCCGTCGCGACTCGACCCAGGCCCGGGCAAACGCAGCGTCGTCGACCAGCCCGACCTGCTCGAACCGGTCGAGGACGCCCCGCGCCACCTGCGCCGGCACCAGCTTCTTGGCCAAGGTCTGCTCGAGCTCGGCTCGGGTGCGCGGTCGTGCGGTCAGCCGGCTGAGCACGATGGTGCGCGCCACCGACTCGGGGTCGCCGTCGGCACCGTCGGCCGGGTCGGTGGTGACGAGATCCGGCACGGCGGCGTCCAGGTACTGCTCAGAAGTCGATGTCGGTCGGCCCACTGGGCTCACCGGGGGCACTGGAGGCGCTGGGCGCAGGCTCGTCGATGGTGGCGCCGATGCCGAGCTTCTCCAGGATCTTCTTCTCCAGCTCCTGGGCCAGGTCAGGGTTGTCGCGCAGGAACGCACGCGCGTTCTCCTTGCCCTGGCCGAGCTGGTCGCCCTCGTAGGTGTACCAGGCGCCGGCCTTGCGGACGAGGCCCTGTTCGACGCCGACGTCGATCAGCCCACCCTCGCGGCTTATCCCGAGGCCGTACATGATGTCGAACTCTGCTTGCTTGAACGGCGGTGCGATCTTGTTCTTCACGACCTTCACCCGGGTGCGGTTCCCGACCATCTCGGCGCCATCCTTGAGCGTCTCGATGCGCCGCACGTCGAGCCGCACCGAGGCGTAGAACTTCAGCGCCCGGCCGCCGGTGGTGGTCTCCGGAGAGCCGAACATCACGCCGATCTTTTCCCGGAGCTGGTTGATGAAGATCGCGGTCGTGCCCGAGACGCTGAGCGCGCCGGCGAGCTTGCGCAGCGCCTGGCTCATCAACCGTGCCTGCAGCCCCATGTGGCTGTCGCCCATCTCCCCCTCGATCTCGGCCCGCGGCACCAGCGCGGCGACCGAGTCGATCACGATGATGTCGAGCGCGCCGGAGCGGATCAGCATGTCCGCGATCTCGAGCGCCTGCTCACCGCTGTCGGGCTGTGACACCAGCAGCGCGTCGGTGTCGACGCCGAGCCGCTGCGCGTAGTCGGGGTCGAGGGCGTGCTCGGCGTCGATGAAGGCCGCGATGCCACCGGCCCGCTGCGCACTCGCCACCGAGTGCAGGGCCACGGTGGTCTTGCCGCTGGACTCGGGGCCGTAGATCTCCACCACCCGCCCGCGTGGCAGCCCGCCGATCCCGAGCGCGATGTCGAGGGAGATCGCGCCGGTCGGGATCACCTCGATCGGCGCGCGCGCGTGGTCACCGAGCCGCATCACCGATCCGTCGCCGTGCGCGCGCTTGATCTGCGCCATTGCGGCGTCGAGTGCCTTGCCGCGGTCTGCTCCAGCCATGTCTGCCACCTGTGGTTGTCTGCGGGACTGCTGCCCGGTCGTCGTCTTCTTCATCGATCCCGACGTTAGGACCCGCCACCGACAACCGCCGAAGGCTGGCCCCAGACCTGTGCACAACATCGCCGTACGCACCGGCCTGTGGACACAAACTAGCCCGAACGCGTGTTCGAAAGACAGCGACACGCCGGGCGCGCGGTTATCACCCGGATGGAGGCCCGCGGCGCCACATCCGCAGCCCCACGGCAGCCGACCCGACCAGCACGACCGCCGCCACCACCAGCCAGCCGAGCCGGTAGCTTCGCTCCTGCAGTCCCGGGTCGTGGGGGATCGCGCCGTACCCCAGGAGCACCGGCAGTGCCACCAGCGTGAGTGTGCCGAGCAGCACCAGCACGAGCAGCAGCACCGCCCGTCCGGGTCGCCATCCGACCAGCCGTGCCGCCAGCACCCCCAGGCCGACCACCAACGGCGCCAGCACCGCGTCGTGTACGGCGAGCGCCCCGCCCAGCCACACCAGCACCGGCCAGGCGTCGGCGAAGCCGGCACCCAGCAGGAGTACGACGCCGTAGGCGCCGAGCCCGACTCCGGCGACGCCCAGCAGGAACCGACTCATGCCTGCACCTCGACCCGGCTCAACCACTTCGTCTGCTCGACCCCGGGCCGGTTCGGCGCGATCAGCCGGCAGGGATACCCATGATCGAGACCGAGCTCCTCCCCGTTCAGCCGCAGTGCGAACAGCGACAACGGGTCTGCCGACCACTGCGGCGGCAGTCGGTCCTGCTTGCCGTCCTGCAGCGACGACACCAGCAGGTCCGACGCCGGCACCGCCCCCACCAGCGCCAGCACGTCGGCCACCCGCACCCCCGTCCACGTCGCGCTGGCGCTCTACCCCTCCACGCACGCGATCGGCAGCACCTCCACGCGATGCGGCAGGGCGAGCAGGTCCTGCCGGCTCAGCCGGACCTCGCGGGCACCGTTGACGACGGTCAGCACCCACCCCGGGTCCAGCGCCGCCGGCAGCACGTCCGCAGACGACGCGGTGCGGTTCACCGGCAGCCCTTGCGGCCCGTCTCCGGTCGTCACCGCGAACACCGACACGCGCCGCATCCACGGCACCGCCGCGCCGGCCGTCGTCAGGACCGCCAGCCCGGCCGCCGTCCACGTCGTGGCGAGCAGCGTCCTCCGGCTGACGGGAGCGCCGGCCGGCTCGGCCGGACTGCCGGTCAGCGGCTCGGCGTCCTCGGGTGCGGCTCCCAGCGCCGAGCGCACCACCGGCAGCTTCACCGCCACGTGCAGCAGCACCGACCCGATCGCGACCCACGCCACCGCGTAGTGGGCGTCGCGGAAGCTGAAGCTCCAGGGGTACCACTGCGCGGCGTTGGCGATGCCGGTCGCGAGCTGGAAGATCGCCGCCGCGACGAGTACGGCGATGGAGGCCCGCTCTACCGCAGAGACCAACGCCGGTCCCACCCGGCGTACCTCGACCCGCTTGAACAGCTTGGGATAGACCGACCACAGCTTGACCAGCAGCAACGGGATCGCGGCCGTGCCGGCGGCGACGTGGACTCCCTGCGTCACGCGGTACAGCCAGACCGGACGGGTCTGCAGCCAGGTCGGGATCGACTCCTGCATGAAGTGGCTGAACACACCGGTGACGAACGCGACGCCGAAGGCGATCCCGAGCCATCGACCGATCCGCGCGGTGACCTGCGCGCCGCGCAGCGGGCTCACGAACCATTCGGGACGCGGCAGCAAGCGCACGAGACCGGCAGCCGGACGGCGCATCGCTAGTCCTGCCGGCGGTTGTCCAGCACCGCGAACCAGCGGTCGCCGTGCTGGCCCACCTCGACTGCCTCCATCCCGGCCCATGCTGCCATGGTGCCGATGCGGTCCGCAGCCACGAAGCACCAGTCGAACGGCGACGTCCGGCGTCCGGCGACCTCAAGCCGCAGCGAGTAGCACCGCGTGGGGGTGCGCGGCGGCGCCAGGTCGACGACGGCGTGCCCGCCCGTGCGCAGCACCGCCGACACCCGCTCCAGCAGTGACACCGGGTCGCCGCCGATACCGATGTTGCCGTCGGCCAGGAGCGCGCAGTGCCACTGTCCCTCGCCCGGCACCCGGCCGAAGATGTCGCTGACCACGGCCGGAGCGCCGCGCTGGTGCGAGCGGCGGACCGCGGCGCGAGACAGGTCCACGCCGAGGGCCGGCAGCCCACGCCGCATCAACGCCGCAGTCATCCGGCCGGGACCGCAGCCGATGTCGAGGGTGGTGCCGCGGCAGCGATCGAGCACGGCGTGGTCTGAGGAGTCGGCCTCGCCGTCCCAGCGCTGCAGTGGCAACGCCACGCTCGCACTCGGCAGGCCGAGCACCCGGCACGGCTCTCCGGCCAGCGCCAGCTCGAAGCCCTCTATCGCGCTCAGCCGGGCTCGGCCAGCCTGTGGATCCAACCTCGGAGGCGGAGCCACCTCGTCGATCCACCGGGGCGTCATCGCCGCACCCGTGCGG
>JALZMX010000303.1 GCA_030857985.1 Actinomycetota bacterium
GGCAGCCGGGCGGGGTGGGCCGGGATCAGGTCGTCGGACGCAGCGGCGCCGTGGCGAGCTCGCGCAGCCCCTGCTCCGGTGAGATGGAGGCCCGGAAACCCAGCACCTCGTCCGCGCGCCGCGCTGATGCCACCACGTGCCGCACGTCGCCGCTGCGGTACTCACCGGTCAGCACCGGCTCCGGTCCCCGCACGGCCGCACTGAGGAGCTGCGCCACCGCACCGATCGTGACCGGCGTGCCCGAGCACACGTTGAACGTCTCGAACGTCCCGGCGTCCAGCGAGCCCACTCGCTCGACCGCGGTGGCGTTCGCCCGTGCCACGTCGGTGACGTGCACGAAGTCACGCGCCTGCGCGCCGTCCTCGAACACCGCAGGAGCCGCACCACGCTCCAGCGCCGAACGAAACATGGCGGCCACCCCCGAGTACGGCGTGTCGCGTGGCATCCCTGGCCCGTAGACGTTGTGGTAGCGCAGCGCCTCCACCGCGCCGGGTGCCTGCGCCGCCCACGCCAGCGCGTAGTGCTCCTGCGCCACCTTGCTGGCCGCATAGCTGCTGCGGGGACGCAGTGGCGCAGACTCCTCCACCAGCGCCCAGCTCAGCTCCCGTCCGCAGTGTGGGCAGCGGACGTCGTACTCCCCGCGCTCGAGGGCGGCGCTCGCGCGTGGCGGGGGGTCCACGTCGCCGTGCTCGGCGCAGACGTAGCGGCCCTCGCCGTAGACAACCATCGACGAGGCCAGCACCAGCCGTCGCACCCCGCGGGTGGCCATCGCGGCCAGCAGCACCGCCGTACCCAGGTCGTTGTGCCCGGCGTAGAGGGGCAGGTCGGCTGTCTGGACCCCCGCGCCCACCATCGCCGCCTGGTGGCACACCACGTCGGCGCCGTCGACCGCCGCCAGCATCGCGTCGAGGTCGCGTACGTCGGCGCGCGCCACCTCGGCCGTTGGCTTCGAGCCGGCGGCGTGGGCCTGTGGGATCAACGCGTCCAGGGGTACGACGTCATGGCCGCGGTCGCTCAGCTCGGTGCACACCGCGGAGCCGATGAAGCCGGCGGCCCCGGTCACCACCACTCTCATCGGACCCTCATCGGAAAGCTCACGGCAGCTCCACCGGCAGCTCCATGCCGTCCAGCGCCCGGGCGCACCCGCAGCCGGGCCGCACCGACACCTGCGGCACCACGGCCCGCAGCAGCGCTTGCAGCCGGTCCATGTTCTGGGCGAACACCGCGAACACCTCACGCTGGTCGACCGACGTGCCGCCCTCGATCCCGGCGTCGTGGTCGGTCACCAAGGCCACCGGGGCATAGCACAGCGCCAGCTCACGGGCCAGCACGGCCTCCGGGTGACCGGTCATGTTGACCAGCGACCACCCCTGGGCGGCGTACCATTGTGACTCGGCCCGGGTGGAGAAGCGTGGCCCCTCGATCACCACCATCGCCCCACCGTCGACCAGCTCGCCGGTCGCCAGCAGCGTGGCCCGCAGGTCGGGGCAGTAGGGGTCGGCGAACCCGACGTGCGCGGCACCGCGGTCGAAGAATGTCTGCACCCGAGCCGCGGTGCGGTCGACCAGCTGGTCGGGCACGACCAGCTCGCCCGGGCCGAGCTCGGTGCGCAGGCTGCCGACCGCGCACGGCGCGATGATCCGGCGGGCACCGACCGCGCGCAGCGCCCACAGGTTCGCCCGGTAGTTGATCCGGTGCGGGGGGTGCTCGTGCTCCTTCCCGTGTCGCGGCAGGAACGCCACCGGGTGCCCGTCGATGTCACCGACGGCGATCGGGGCGCTGGGTCGGCCGTACGGCGTGTCCAGGTCGTGCTCGCGGACGTCGGACAGGAACGAGTAGAACCCCGACCCGCCGATCACGGCGGTCATCCCGGTCGCGGTGTCGTCGGCGGTGGTCCCGGCCGGAGCGGTGTCGTCGGCGGTCATCCCCGCATGATGTCAGGACGTGCGCCCCGAGTGCGCTCCCGCGTGCGCCACCAGCGCGGCGGCGGCGACACCGACCGCGAGCACACCGGCCAGCGCGTTCAGCACGCCGTACCCCCAGACCTCGACGACCGCACCGGCGGCCGCCCCGCCGGCCGCGGCGAACAACCCCATCAGCAGGTCCGAGGCGCCCTGCACCGACGGACGGTCGAGCAGCGGCACCGCGTCCACGAGCAGCGCGGAGGACGCGATCAGAACACACGACCAGCCGAGCCCGAGCAGGAACAGCCCGGCGGTCAGGCCGGTGGACTGGCCCTCGGGCGCGACGCCGGCGAGGAGTACGGCGAGCAGCAGCAGGCCGGCCCCGAGGCCGAGCACCGGTGCCCGTCCGAGCCGGTCGGTGAGCACCCCGACCAGTGGTGAGAACGCGAACATCCCGAGCACGTGCACGCTGATCACGAAGCCGATCACCTCCAGGGAGGCGCCGCCGTGGTCCAGGTGCAGTGGCGTCATCACCATCACCGACACCATCACCGCGTGCGCCAGCGCCATCGCCGCCATCGCGGCCAGGGCCGGCGGTCGCACCGAGACCACCGACCACACGTGGCGCAGGCCGGTGCGAGGCGCGCTGGTGGACGCCGCGCCCGCCCGGTCCAGCTCCTGCGCCACCAACAGCGGGTCGGGTCGCAGCCGGACCGCGAGGTAGGTCGCGCCGAGAGCCAGACCGACCAACGACATCACGAACGCACCGGTCAGCCGCGGCAGGCCCGCCGCCGCCGCCAACCCGCCGGCAGGCCCGATCAGGTTCGGTCCCAGCACCGCACCCACCGTGGTCGCCCAGACCACCACCGACAGCGCTCTCGCCCGTCCCGACGGGGCGGCGAGGTCCGTGGCCGCGTAGCGCGACTGGCTGTTGGTGGCGGTGGCGGAGCCGAGCAACAGCGTCCCGAGCAACAGCAGGGCGAAAGAGCCGACCACGGCGGAGAGCACGCAGAGCGCAGCGCCGGTCCCGCCGATGCCGTAGCCGAGCACCAGCCCGACCCGGCGCCCGCGCCTCGCCATCACCCGGGCCAGCCCGAACGCGGCCACGGCGGCACCGAGCACCTGCGTGGTCTGCGCCAGGCCGGCCAGGGAGGCCGACCCGAGCAGGTCCTCGGCGAGCACCGTGGCGACCACGATGCCGGAGCTCACCCCGACGCCGCCGAGCGCCTGCGTGACGACGAGCGTCGCGACGGTACGCCGCTGCAGGTGCGCGGTGGCGTGCTCGTCGGTCGTCGCGAGCGGCTGGGTCGTCACCGGGTCAGTATCGACGACTCAGCGGGAGAGGAGCAGCGGGGCCGGGTCATCCTCGACGACGTCCCCGTGCTCGCGGAAGCCGTTGCGCTCCCACCACCGGCGCAGCGGCCCCGGCGCCCACCAGTTCGCGGCGCCGAGCAGGCGCATCGTGGCGGGCACCAGCAGCGCGCGGACTACGGTGGCATCGAGGATGATCGCGACGATCATGCCGATGCCGATCATCTTGATGAACGTGATGCCGGAGGTGGCGAACGCGCCGATCACCACGACCAGCAGCAGCGCCGCGCTGGTGATGATGCGCCCCGTCCGTTGCAGCCCGATCGCGACCGCAGCGGTGTTGTCGTGGGTGCGGTCCCACTGCTCACGTACCCGGGACAGCAGGAATACCTCGTAGTCCATCGACAACCCGAACAGGATCGCGAGCATGAGGATGGGCTGGGTCGCCTCGATCGTGCCGGTGGGGGTGAATCCCAGCAGGTCGGCGAGGTGACCGTCCTGGAAGATCCAGACGATGACGCCGAACGACGCGAGGATCGACACCGTGTTCATCAGGATCGCCTTGATCGGCAGCACCACCGAGCCGAACGCGGCGAAGAGCAGCACGAACATGGCCAGCGCGACGGTCAGCCCCATCCACGGGAGCGTGCCGCCGAGAGAGTCCAGCAGGTCGACCAGGGTAGCGGTCTCGCCGCCCACAAGCGCCTGGGCTCCCTGGGGTACGTCGACCGCGCGCACCCCCTCGATCACCGCACGCGCGGTCGCGGACTGAGGATCGGCGGCATAGGCAACCTCGAGCAGGGTGGTGTCGCCGGAGCTCCCGACCGGCCGCACGCCGTCGACGCCGCCCACGGCGGCGAGCGCGCCGGCGTAGTCCTTCAGCTGGCTGGGCGTGCCACCGGTCACGATCACTTCGGCCCCGCCCGGTGCCGAGGGGAAGTCGGCGTCCAGCCGCTCGGCGACGATGCGGCTGCCCGCCTCGTCGGGGAGCACCCGCGCGTCGACGCCACCAAACTCCGCGTGCAGGAAGGGCGAACCCAGCGCCACCAGGGCGGCGACGATCGCGACCACGTAGAGGACCGGTCGGCGCATCACGCTGCGCGCCACCGCCGCCCAGCCACCGGAGTCGCTCGCGGCCCGGCGCCGCCGGCCCAGCCCGGGCACCCGGAGCGAGTCGACCCGGTGGCCGAGCACACCGAACAGCGCCGGAAGCACGGTCAGCGCGGCCACCATCGCCACCAGTACGGCGGCCATGCCACCGAAGCCCATCGAGCGCAGGAAGTTCTGCGGGAACAGCAGCAGCGAGGCCAGCGCTGCCGCCACGGTCAGGCCGGAGAAGGCGACGGTGCGGCCGGCGGTGGCCATGGTGCGGGCCACGGCAGCGCCGACCTCGACGCCGGTCGCGAGCTCCTCGCGGAACCGGCTGACCATGAACAGCGCGTAGTCGATCGCGAGCCCCAGTCCGAGCAGCGTGACGACGTTGACGGAGAAGATCGAGACGTCCCCGAACAGGGACAGCACCCGCAGCAGCGCGAACGCGCCGACGATCGCGATCGCACCGATCGTGATCGGCAGCAGCGCCGCCACCGCGCTGCCGAAGAGGAACAGGCACAGGACCAGCACGATCGGGATCGACAGTGTCTCCGCGCGGGCGATGTCGGCCGCGACGGTCTCGTTGACGTCGTCGTAGACCGCCTGCAGGCCGCCCAGCTCGGTCTGCAGACCTGGCGCGGCCAGCTCGTCGCGGACCCGGTCGAATCCGACCGAGAGCTCCTTGTCGTCGTCGCCCACCAGGGTGAGCGCGACGTAGGTGGAGTGCCGGTCGGCGGAGACGAACGCCGGCGACTTCGTGTCGTAGTAGCCGACCGCCCGGGCGACCGCGTCGTCGGGCAGCGCGGCGACCGTCTCGGTCACGGCCGCCTCGAAATCCGCATCGTCGACAGTCAGGTCGGCGCTGCGGTAGAGCGCGATCACGTCGACACCGGTACGGCCGACGGTCTGCTCGATCCGCTGCGCCGCCCGCGCCGACTCGCTGTCCGGATCCTCGAAGCCACCATCGGACAGAGCGCCGAAGACACCGCTGCCCCACGCGCCGCCGATGCCGA
>JALZMX010000021.1 GCA_030857985.1 Actinomycetota bacterium
GGCTCGCTGCAGCAGCTCTCGGCGAGTCAGTCCCGGCATTTGTTCCTCCTACGGCTGGGGTCCGGTCAGCGTAGGGCGCGCACGGCCGACCCACAAGGCGCGTTGCAGGGCCGTGTGCAGGGACAACGGCGAAACCAGGAGCTCAGACGAGCTGCGTCACGGGACGCTTTGGTGAGGCGCAGGCTCCGACGCGGGGTCGTGGGCTTGGAGCTCGTCGGTGTACAGGTCGCTGAGGTCGTCGAGCGACGAGAGCACGGACCGGGCCTCCGACTCGTCCATCCGCGACAAGGCGAACCCCAGGTGGACGACCACCCAGTCGCCGGGCTCAGGCAGATCGGAGGGCTCCCCGATCAGCATCGCGGCCGACACCTGCTGCTCTTTGCCCTGGACGTCGACGAGGACACGCTGGCTCGAGACGTCGACTGGCGCGACCACACGGGCAGGCATCCCCAGGCACATGGTCAGTCCTCCTCCGTTGGGGTCAGCGCGCGTCGTCCTACCCATGCTAGAGGAGGTCTCGGGTAGCGACCGTGCCCCAGGTAGGGTTCGCGCCATGCGCGTGGCGTTCGTGGGCAAGGGCGGTGTCGGGAAGTCGTCCCTTGCCGGCACGTTCGCGCGAGTTCTCGCACGCACCGGTGAGCGCGTGCTCGCGTTGGACTCCGACCCGATGCCCGGCTTGGCGTTCTCGCTGGGAGTCGAACGTGTCGATGACGGGCTCCCTGACGAGGCGGTGCAGGAGTACTACGACGACGGGCGCCGGCGCTACCGGCTGCGGGACGGCCTGACCGGCACGGGCGCTGTCGAGGCATACGCCGTCCGGGGTCCCGACGGTGTGCGCTTCCTTCAGCTGGGGAAGGCCTCCGGACCCCGGTGGAACAACAGCCGCCAGCACTTCGGCTTCCAGCACGTCCTGGACGACCTGCCCGGTGACGGCTGGAGCATCGTCGGGGACCTGCCCGGCGGGACCAGGCAACCGTTCATGACCTGGGGACGGTACGCCGACACCTTCCTCGTCGTCGTCGAGCCCACCTCCGCATCGATGCTGACGGGTCGCCGCCTGGCCCGTCTGGCGGCGACGGGCAGGGCACACAACGTGGTGGCAGTGGTCAACAAGGTGCGGGAGCCCTCCGACATCGAGCGGGTGGGTCGGCGCACTGGCCTACCGGTACTGGGGTCCGTCCCGTACGACCCTGAGGTGGCGATCGCCGATCGGCTGGGTCGAGCCGTCTTGGACCACGACCCCGAGGGCGCGACTGCCAAGGCGGTACGATCCTTGGTGGATGCCCTCCGTTTCGAGGTGGAGCCTTGATGAAGATCGCAGTTGTCGGCAAGGGCGGGTCGGGCAAGACGACCACGTCGGCCGTTGTTGCTCGTACCATCGCTCGCCAAGGACACGTGACGCTCGCCCTGGACTGCGACACGAACCCGAACCTCGGCATCTCACTCGGGCTGGGTGAAGAGGTCACCGAAGAGCTGGTGGCGCTGCGCGACGCCGTCGACTCCGGCGACCAGGACCACGCCGAGACGCCCGACGAGCTCGTTCGCCGGTTCGGTGTCGACGCCCCCGACGGCGTGCGACTTGCTGTAGTCAGCGCCATCCAGAACCCACAGCCGGGCTGCCCTTGTTGCGGGATCTCACCTGAGCAGTTGCTCGGGCAGCTTGCTACTCCGGATGCTGTCGTCGTCGCCGACTTTGAAGCCGGTCTGGGCACCGTCATGCGGCTCGACGGGCGCCCCGTGGACGTCATCGTCGTAGTGGTCGAGCCGACTGCCAAGTCTTTGGAAGTGGGTCGTCGCGCCGCGGACCTCGTCCGCCAGAGCCGGCTCGGCCGGCTCGTCGTCGCGGCCAACCGGATCCGGGACGAGGAAGATGTCACGCGGGTGGCCGCGGCCTTCCCGGGGCTGGAGCTGGTGCTGGTGCCGGACGACCAGGCGATCATCGATGCCGAGAGGCGCGGCGTGGCGCCCTTGGACGCAGCGGCGGACTCACCGGCCGTGCAGGCACTTGTCAGCCTGGCCGAAAGGATCACGTCTCCGGCAGGTGAGCCGAGTCCGGCGCCGTCCTGAGCGCAGCGTTGTGAGTCGCGCGAGCATCCAGGAGGTTGTCGACAGCGGCGAGGATGCCGTCGAGGACTGCTTGGACGTCTCCAGACACCTGCGTCAACCCCACCGACCCGGCTCGGTCGCTCTCGGCGACTCCTGCGTCATACGGCAAGACGCCGACCAGCTCGATGCCTTCGGTGCACAACGCGTCTGCCAGGAACTCGGCGTCCTCCGACGAGCGTGCCTTGTTACCCACCGCGAGCACGTGCGGGATGCCCAGCTCCTCAGCGAGGGCCGCTGTGCGTACGGCGGTCAGGACCGACTTGCGGGTCGGCTCGCAGACCACGAGGAGCACGTCAGCGTAGGCGAGGGTGCCACCGGACCGGCTCAGGTGCTCCAGGCCGGCCTCCATGTCGACCAGGGTGACGTCGACGACTGCGAGGGCGTCCGCCAATAGGCTGCGGACCGTGGCGTGTCCGCTGCACGTGCAACCTGCGCCCGCCTCGGCAACCCGGATCGCCGACAGCAACGTCGGCCCTGCCGGCGTGGGGCGACCGAAGTCGGTGATGAGCGCCTCGGCAGACGGACCTCCACCCGTGCCCACGAATGCCGCCCTCGGCAGTAGGGGCACGGCCTCGGTGTCAGCGAGGGACAGACCGAGCGAGAGGCCGAGGTTGGGGTTGGAGTCGGTGTCGATGGCCACGACGCGGCTCCCTCGCCCGCTGTAGCTGCGGGCGAGCAGGCCAGACACCGTGGTCTTGCCCACGCCTCCCTTGCCGACGACACCCAGCTTCAACCCGACCGAGACTGCAGCGGTGGTCATACCTGCTCCCTTCACCGTTGACTACGATGCTACTAGCGCGACGCACCTACCGAAGGGCACACTGTTGTCCCCTACCCGAAGGCGCGCGAGCCAAGGATGGAGCTGGAGATGGTCGTTCTTTGGATTGCCAGTGCAGTAGGGCTCTTCGTTGTCGCTCCTGTCGTCATCCTGCTTGCGACCCAGGTGATCCAGCGTGCGTTGGAGTGCGCCCGCTATGCCGACGACATCTTGGAGCACGGCGTCGGCGTCACCGTGGCCCTGGAGCCGGTGCCTGCGCTGGTGCAGACGCGGGAGCTCGTCGCCGATGTCACCAGCAACGCGGTGACGTACGTCGGAGCGCTTCGCCGTCTTGTCGCGAGCTCCTAGCGCACATCGCCTCGTGACCCAAGGAAAGGAACGCACGTGTCTGCAGCCGCAGTCGCCGCCATCGTCGTGACGGGTGTCCTCGTCGCGGCGCTGGCGTTCTACCTGATCTGGGTGGTCCTGATTCTCCGCCGGCTGACCGACACCTTGGGCAAGGTCGTCTTCGGGGTCGCTTCGATCGCCCATCGGGTGCAGCCGATCGGTCCCATCGTCGGTGAGCTCAACGGTGACCTGGGTGCTGTTGCCGATGCGTTGGAGGAGCTTGCCCGCGATGTCGACAAGGCGCCGCAGTCGCGCGCGTCATGACGCCGAACTGACAAGGATGAGCCTGTGACTGTTGAGTTCCACTGTGCCGACGTCGGTGTCGAGTGCAAGAAGGTCACCCGGGCCGAGACCGCCGAGGAGCTGGTAGAGGCCGTCGCAGCCCACGCCCGGACCCAGCACGGTGTCGAGCTGAACGCCACGTTGGTCGACTACGCCGTCACCAAGGTCCGCCCTACCGGTGGCTGACTCCCTTCCCGGCACCGAGGGCGGAGAGTCGCGGGAGTCCACCGAGGCCACACTTGCTGAGCTCGGCCCGCTGCTGGACCGGCTCGAAGAGCTGCTGGGCGATGTGGAGGCGCTCGACGACGGAGTGCGTGAGACCGTTTTCGAGCTGCTCGACGGGATCGATGCGCTGCACCGGCTCGCCATCACCCGCCTCGCCGACGTCTTGGGTGACGTGGAGCCGTTGCGCCAGGCTGACCCGGCTGTCGCCTGGCTGCTGGAGGCCTACGGTGTGGGGGTGAGCGATGTCGTCGCCGCCTCGGCAGCCCTCGAACCGGTCCGTCCTTACATCCACGAGCACGGCGGCGACGTCTCGGTGCTCAGCGTGAAGGACGGGGTCGTACGCGTCCAGCTGACCGGCGCCTGCTCCGGGTGTACCTCGGCGGCGGTAACGCTTCGCAACGGCGTCGAGGAGGCGCTGCGCGACGGGCTTCCGGGTTTCATCGCGATGGATGTGGCCCCTGACAGCGGTGCGCCGGCTCATCCGCCACCGACCCAGGTTCTGCTCCAGATCACACCGCGGCCGGCCTGACCCGTGTCGCGGACCGCTCAGCCAGCTGCTGGACCCGCGTGTTCGCCGATCAGGCGCAGCACCTCGTGGACCGCCGCCGGGACGGCGCGCGCGGAAACTTCGGACAGACCTTCGCGAGGCTCTTCGGTGTCGGACGTCTGGATCCCGACGATCAACGTCGTCTCCGGAAGCACGCCCAGGCCAAGGGCCATCATCAGCGCCCGGGCGGGAGTGGCGAGGTGCGTGTCGGCGAGCTGGTCGCGGCGTTCGCCGACGCTGAGGCTCGACACGTCGAGCACCTCAGGGCGCTGCACCACGACAGAGCCGGCCGGTCGCCCGAGGTCTACGGCATCGACGATCAACAAGACGTCGACGCCTCCGGCCAGCAGCTCCTGCACCAGGCGCATGCCGCCGATGCCGACTTCCAGCACTCTGGTGCCAGCAGGAAGCGGCTCGGCAGCGAGTCGTTCCGCTACGACGACACCGGCACCGTCGTCGGCGCGTAAGACGTTGCCGAAGCACGCCACCAGCACGTTCACGTGGGAAGGTTAGATGGTGCGCAATCTCGCCAGCCCCCAGGGGCAGCGCGCTGACGAGACCGAGCCCGAGACCGCCGAGCTCGAGGCGCGGCTGCGCAGGTATCCGGCGGCGCGCTACCCCGCCCAGCACGCGTCGACCGCTTTTCACCTGGCGACTGTCCACTTGCGGTGCGGTCGGATCGTCGATTCCGTGCCGCTCCTGAGCGCCGCCTATGACATCTTCGGTCGACTGGGGATGCGGCTCGAACAGACCAAGACGCTGACGATGCACGGAGTGGCTCTGCGTGAAGGCGGTCGAGGCGACCTTGCCCGTCAGACGTTCCAGCGGGCCGCAAGGGAGTTCAACCAGCTCGAGCAGCCGGTCGAAGAGGCGGCCGCGTCATACGATCTGGGACTGGTGCTGCACGAGCAGGGTGACGACACCGGTGCACTCCAGGCGATGACGCGGGCGTACGACTTGTTCCTGGAGGCGGGCCACTTCGCCCAGGCGGGCAAGGCAGCCCGTGAGCAGGGTACCTACCTGCTCGGTGCGGGAGACGTGCGAGCGGCCCTTCCACTGCTGGAGGAGGCGACCGCCTTGGCCGAACGCAGCGGCGATCTGCCGGGACTTGGCGCTGCGGCCAACTCCTTGGGGCTGGCGCAGCTTGCCGCCGAGGACGCCGGCGCGGCCGTACAGGCCTTCGTGCGCGCCGTCGGTGCGTTTCCCCGCAGCCTGCGAGGGCCCGAGCACGCGATGACCAAGGCAAACCTCGCGGTGGCCCTCGAGCGCGTCGGAAACCTCGCCCAGGCCCGGCTGGCGGCACGGCAGGCGCTGGCAGTCTCCAGCGCGGAGCCGCCGGTGCGTGCCCAGGCCCAGCAGCTGCTGGACCGGTCCAGCGAGCCGACCCAGGTCGACCTGATGGCGGTGCTGGACGAAGAGCCGGCCGATCGCTGGCCGGCGATCATCCGTGCGGAGGTGCTGCGCTGGTGCGACGCGCGACCGCTCGAGCGGTCGGCTGCGGTCCGCGGGTTTGTCGACGGCGTGCTGAGCCGTGCGGCGACGTCGTACGACCTCGCCGAGAGTCTGCTCGCTGTCGTGCTGGAGCTGCCACCCGGGCCGTATGCCGACATGGTGACAACCGTCGTGCACGTCACCGGTGGACTTCATCAGGAAGACAGCGAGCGGGTCCACGCTGTCATCGGCTCGGCGATGGCAAGGTTCGCCATCCCGCAGTGGCAGCGGCTGGCCGCCAGCCTCAACGAAGCGGCCATCGGCATGGGGCAGCCGGCCAGTTGGCGATGAGCGGCGACCTCGATGCCGCCGATGTAGGCGAGGCGCTTCGCGACCGACCGTTTCAGGCGTATCCAGCACTGCTGTCGACCGAATCTGCCGCGATGGCATGGGCCCGGATCGGAGCCCCTGCAGGTGCGGTGGTCGTGGCGGACTATCAGGCCTCGCCGCGGGGGCGCGGTGGTCTCCCGTGGACCGTTGAGTCCGGGCACGGGCTCGGCTTCACGTTGGTGGCACGGCCCGTGCTTCCACCGGAACGGGAAGGGTGGCCCTACGTCGCTGCCTCACTTGCCGTGGCCGAGACGATCGGTGAGCAGGCAGGGTTGGAGTGGCCGGACACCGTGGTGGCTGGGGACGACCAGTCAACGCTGGCGCAGCTCGGCGTCTACTTGGAGCTGGGGCCGAACCGCACGGAGTGGCTGACTGTCACGGTGCTTGTCGTCGAGGCGGACCCGCCACGCGCTGGCTTGCTCGCCACGCTGGTGGCCGCTTTGGAGCGTCGCCTCGAGGACGAGGCCGACACTGTGCTGACGGCCTACCGATCGCGCTGCCTCACGCTCGGCCGCCAGGTGCGCGCCAGGATGATCCCCATGGGGCACGGTGGACCCGAGGTCAACGGCGCGGCGGTCGACGTGCTCGCCGACGGCGCACTTGTGGTGCTCACCGCACGTGGAAGCCGAGTCGCGGTGCCGCCTCAGAATCTGGGCCTGCTGGAGGATCCCGAAGCCGCGCCGGAGCTGCCGCGGGACGTGTTGAGACGGCTGGAGGATCGGACCTAGTCCGCGATCCGCGCAACTTATCTGCTCGGCCTGATCTCCAGCCCAGTCTTGCGCCCGGTGATGAAGAGCTGCTTGTTGTACGGGCTCGGCAGTCCGGTGGCCACTCCACCGGGTGTGTAGTACCACTGGTCGAGCACAGTCTTGTCGAAGCCGAAGTACAACGTGGAGTAGTAGAGCGGAAGTACCGGCAGGTCTTGGGCGACCAGCTGCTGGATCTTGCCGATGATCTGACTGCGCTCGGCGGCATCTGCAGTGACGAGCTGGGCTTGGCAGAGCTGGTCGACCTCGGGGTTCTCGTAACCGGAAACCTGTGCCGGGCTGGGTGGACCCTGCGAGGAGTAGACCAGGCGCAGCTGGTCGGGGTCGGACTCGGGACCTTGGCCACCAGGACCCGGATACAAGGTGATGACCATGTCCCACTCACCGGAGAACTTGAGTCCGTAGAACGTGGCCAGTTCGACACTCTTCGGTATGGCCTCGACGCCGATCGCCTTGAGTGACTGGACGACCAGCTCGATCACCGGAAGCTCACCGCCCGTCAGCAGCTCGAAGCGAAGCGGGGTGCCGTCGGGCAGCTGGCGGATCGCGGTCTCGCTCGAGCGTGCGTTGCCGGCGTCGTCGAGCATGGCGTTGGCGGCGTCCACGTCGAAGACGTACTGCTCCACGTCCACGAAGTCCGGGTGGTCGGGTGGCAGGAAGCCGGGTTGCCGGCAAGACCCTGCCCGCCCACGAGGCGCGTGACGATGTCTTCACGGTCGATGGCCCACGAAGGTCACCCAATGATGGCCGAGATCACCACCCTGCGCGACCTCGAACTCATCGACCTCCCCACCGGGCACTGGCCGATGTGGAGCCGCCCCGCGGACCTCGCCGCGGCCGTTGCGACCGCGGCTGGTCACTGACAAGACACCGCCACCGAGAGTCGACTTCCCGCATAGAAGTGTCCGAGGCACTCATTCGCGATCGGTAGGGGATCGGCGGATTCTGGCGGTCAGCGCAACAGCAGCGGTCCAATTTTTTCGATCGGCTTGCGGAACTCTAGCCGTTTGCGGGGTCGGTCGTTGAGCTCGGCGGCCAGGGCGTCAAGGTCGGCCTCGGTGTGCACCGACAGGTCGCTGCCCTTGGGTGCCTCTGTGTTTGTCAAGAGGCTGGGCGGGGCGTCGTAGAGTGCTCGGTTGCGGGCCTGGGAAGTGACTTGTCCGAAGAGCTGGTGGACGGGGTTGTGCCAGCCGCGCTGGATTGCAGAGTCGCCCCCGGGTGTCCTCCTGGGCTCGCCGCCAGACGTTGTTCGTCGGCGGTCATGGTGCGCCAGACGTGGTCTGCCAGGCGGCGTTTCAGGCAGCGTTTGGCTTCGCGCGGCGTCTTTCCCTCAGTGATCTTGGTCAGGTAGTAGAGGTTGCCGCGGCTGCCGGTCATGCGGATCTGGGTTACCGCCACGGTGTGCAATGCCGAGTTCAGTTGCCGATCCCCGGTCCGGGACAGGCGGTGCCGTGTGTGGTCGGCGCTGGCGACCTCGACCGGCGCGGCACCGACGTAGTTGGCGTAGGAGCCTGAGTTCGGGAACCGGGTGGGAGCTCCGGTCCTGGCGATGATGCGCCCGGCGATGATCGGGCCGATGCCCACGACGTCGGTCAGGCGGTCACCATCGCGGGCGCCTGCTCGCAGCCCCGCAGCAGCCCGCCCACGAGAGCCAAGTAGGCATCGTGGCGGGAGCCCCCGCCGGGCCACGCGTCGGCCAGCACGGCCACCAGGGCGACCGACGCGGCACCGGCCAGCAGCTCGGCGGTGCTCACCTCGGCCGCCTGCCAAGGTTCCCCCTCCCAGCGGTACAGCTCTCCCGAGGGGTGCACCGTCGGCGGGATAGCCGTCTGGTGGCCGGTCGTGGCACGCACCTCCACCACGGCGGAGCTGTCCGGGCCGATGTGCTTCACGTAGCGCTCGGCCCCGTCCCCGAGCCGGAACCACCAGTGAGAGGCGGGCGCGCTCTCCCGGCCCGAGCGCATCGGCGTCGACGGCAGCAGCAGCGGCGCAGCTCGCCGCGCGGTGGCGGAGTCGAGGTCAACGTCTGCCAGCCCCTCGCCGAGCCGCACGCCGAGCCCGGCCCCGACGATCATGGCCCCGAACTCGCGTACCACGTCGGTCTCGTCGCGGTAGGCGAGTCGCTGCCAAGCGTCCCGCGCGGGGCGCTTGGAGCCGGGCACCAGAGCGAGCGGCGTGCGGCCGAGCCGGTACGTCTCAACCGCCGCCACGGTCAGCGGCGAGTCGGGCAGATTGAGCACGGGCCGCCCGTTGGTCGTCGCGGTCACTGGTCGCGCTCCGGGGTGGGAAAGAGCAAGGGCCGAGCCCCCGTCGTGGGGAGCCCGGCCCGTGCTGCCAGCGGCTACGTGGGTTGTGTCTGGGGGTGCGCTCACGGATCGAGCCCCGCCCGTCTGAGCACGTCGAGGTCGGCCTCCCGCAGGTCGTCCAGCGCCTCGCGGAGCGGTTTCTCGGCCTTGATCACCTCGGCCATCGCTTCGCGGATCACCTCGGCCTCGCGAGGCAGCTCGGCGCTCACGCGGGGGTTCATGCCGCGCCACGCTTCCGCTTCTTGTTGCGATGTGCCTCCGTCTCCGCGCAGGCGCGGCAGCGGGTGATGTGTTCAGCCCACCGAGCGCCGCCGTCGGCCCACGCATCCCAGCAGGCCGCCGGGGCTCCCCAGTCGCCGTAGGCCTGGCGACGGTGCGCCGTCCATGTCTGTACGTTGGTCATCAGGCAGCCCCCGTCATGATTTCCGCCCGGAGCAAGCGACAGAACCGCTCCACCAGCGGCGTGAAGGTCGAGCACCCCCCCGTGACGATCCACTCCCAGACTTCTGCTGGAACGTCGATCAGCACCAGGTCGCCGTCGTCGAGCCGCACACCAAGGCGGTGGTGAGCGATGTCCTCCGACCAGCCCCGGTTATGGTGCGGCAGTACGACGCCTGCCGGGCAGGTGAAGTCCGGCTCCATGTGGTCGGTCAGGTAGTCCGGCTCAATCGAGCGGTTCAACCCGAGATCGAATGCTAGGGCGTTCAGCGCCAGCACTTCGGCGGGCGTCAGGTCCATTACAGTGGTTATGTTCTTCATCTGCAGTTCCTCTCTTGATTGCGGCCCCCGCCTACCGGGGGCCGTTGTCTTTCTGTGGTGCACCGCCCGGGCCGGGAGCACATCGACACCCGCCCGGGTGGTGGTCAATGTCCGTCGATGAACGCAGCGAGTGCGCTCTCCGGCACCCTCAGTAACCGCCCAACGCGGATAGCGCGGAGCCGTCCTTCCCGGATTTCCTTGTAAATCGTGTCTGGGTCGCAGTCGAGGTGAGCCGCCGCGTCGCGGACTCGAAACACCCGCTCGGGGGCCGTGGTCGTGGTCATACCTTCCTCCTCTCAGATAGGCCTTCAGTGGTCATCGGGCCGCTTCACCCGAACTCGCCCTCCCATTGTGTACGAGATTGGGGGGTGGTACCTTGTACATCATGGCAACGCCTAAATACGACAAGTGGACCGTCCACTCGTGGACCGGCCCGGGGGGCTTACCTGGGGCGGAGGTTCACGACAACGCGGACGGCGTGACCTATCACGTGACGACTCGGACCGACCGGGACGGTCGCGCCCTCCTGGCATCGGTGCAGATCGTCACCTCCGCCGAGGGCGGCGGCGTAGACAAGGCGCTCATCCGTCGAGTTCCGCTCGCGCTTCTCCGTGACTTCGCACTCAGTCAGGTGCGACAGGAGAAGGCGCTCGAACCTGGGGAAATCCTCGTGGACTTGACCCACCACGGAACAACCGAGGGCCAGCGCCGAACGGCTCACCCTGACGACCGCGCAGACCTTGAGGCATTCGCGGCGCTCTACAACAGCCTCGGTCGGCGCGTTAGGACCCAAGGCGGCAGGACACGAGCGCGCCGCGACTACCTCGTGGCCGAAACGGAGTCGCCCCACTACGGCATGTCGTACTCATGGCTCGACAAGCGCACCCGTCGAGCCAAGTCCGAGGGGCTCATCCCGGAGGCGCCCAAGACTCCCGACGGGAAACCCGCCGGATCGAGAGAGAGGAAGAACACCAAGTGACCACCACCAAGAACGGCAACCGCCAGCGGTTGCCCAAGAACGCTCTACGGGTGTGCGCGTCATGCCTCGCCCCGCGCGGCAACGTCCGCAAGGGCTGGCAGCCGATCACCAGCACCACGGGGCAGCTCGTCGGCTACACGTGCCCGGACTGCCCGACGTACGGCGAGCCGATCCGCCGGGAGGAATCGGGCCGGTTCCTCGCGGTCGTCGGGGTGAAGGGGCAGAACGTCAAGCGCCGCCAGATCAAGCGTCGGTTCTCCGCCCTCGCCGGTGCCCGTGAGTGGGTCGCCGAGACGCGGGAGGGCGCAAGCCGGTCGAGCGACTACAGCGACCCGAGCCGCCTCACGGTGCGCGCGCTCTGTGAACGGTGGCTCGCCAAACGGGCCGAGGAAGTCGGCACCCCGGGCGGCATCCGGGAGGTGACTCTCACCGGCTACCGCTCGGCCCTTGAGTCACCCCTCCTCTACATCGGCGACAGCCTCGCCCGCGAGATGACTCCGGGTGATGTCGAGACGATGCTCCGCAGGCTCGCCACCGCCGGAGGGAAGTACGGCCGTCCGCTCTCGCACCGGAGCATCACCTACGCGCTTACTTCCCTCCGGCAGGCGTACAACCACGGAATCCGGGAGGGCTGGGTCAAGGTCAACCCGGCGACACTTGCCAAACCTCCACGCGAGCAGCACAGCGCCGAGAGCAAGTCCGCCACCGCCCGCCTACGGTGGAGCCCCGCCGAGTTGGCCCGTTTCCGGGCTCACGCGGACGCGTACGGCGACGGCGAGGCATTCATTGCCGAGCCGTGGCTCCGGGCCGGGATGCGGCTCACGCTGACCGGGATGCGCCGCTCCGAGGTGCTGGGGCTGGACTGGCGATGCGTGGACCTTGCCGCTGGAACCGTCAAGGTCGCTGCGAGCCGGGTCAAGACGGGCCGGGGAAACGCGACGGCGCTGGGCAACGTCAAGGCGGCCAACTCACTGCGGACCATTCAGGCCGAGGTGATTCACCCCGGCACGGTCGCGGCGCTCCGGACGCTGTGGCTTGCGCAGGGCCGCCCGGAGTCCGGTCTCGTGATCCGCGACGCGCTGGGCAGGCCGGTTGACCCCGACACCTACTCGGATCGGTTCAGAGCTCTCAGCCGGACCGCCGGGATGCCGGTGCTCAAGTCCCTGCACAACGTGCGCCACACCCTCGCCACCGCGCTCAAGGCGGCGAGCGTGCCGGACCACGAGGCGGCGGCCCTGCTCGGGCACGACGTGGACACCTACCGGCGGTTCTACCTCGTGACCGACGACGACGGCGCAGCCGCAGCGGCCGAGGTCGCTGGTCGCCTGTTTGCCGGGTGAGCGCACGCGGCGGTCACGGCGGTTTGTGACCACGGCTGTGACCAGAGAATGACAAGAGCCCGCCCTACCTGGAACGTAGGGCGGGCTCTTGCCGTCTCCGACCTGCGGAAACATCCGCACGGCCAGAAGCGCGCTCGGAGGGATTCGAACCCCCAACCTTCTGATCCGTAGTCAGATGCTCTATCCGTTGAGCTACGAGCGCAGGATCTCGGACGTGTACGTCGCGGTCGTGCAGTCTAGCCTGCGGCCCACCGCGACCGTAAATGCCCGACGGCAGGTGGACCGGCTGCCGGGATGTCGAACGGCGCGATGCCGGGCGACAGCACGCGGCCCGGCTTCTCGGCCTCGGCGCCCGGGGCGTACGGTGTCGAGATCACCACCACCCGCGAAGCCGACGGCGCTG
>JALZMX010000033.1 GCA_030857985.1 Actinomycetota bacterium
CGCAGCATCTCCGAGAGCCGACCGCCGACCTCGGACTGGATGCGCACCCCCTCGACGGTCCAGTTGAGGTCCGGCACGTCCAGTCGCAGCGCCATCGCGTCCAGCGCCTCGAGCAACGGCCGGCCGACCTCTGTCTCGGACAGAACCCGCGCGATCTCGGGGCCCAGCGGCTCGGCGGCGTCCTCGGCGACCAGCTGCAGCGCCGTGAGCAGCGAGTGCCCGGCCTCCATGGAGGAGGCGGCGAGGTCGAGCACGTCGGGCAGCTGCGCTTCGAGCGCGTGCTGCCGACTGACCGCGCGGCGGGCCAGCACAAGCGGCGGGATGGCCGCGGCGACCAGCAGGCCCACAGCTGCTCCGACCGGGCTGAAGACCAGACCGGCAGCGAACCCGACCACCGCGAGCGCGACCCACAGCGCGACGTACTCGGCGGGCCGCAGCGTCACCCGCGAGCGTTCCAGCCGGACCACCATGCGCTCCCGCCACGGGGTGTCGGCGGTCCGGGTCTCGGCCCAGCGGATCGCCCGCTCGAAGGCGAGCACAGTGAGCGGTGTCGCCGCACCGTCCTTGGCCAGCTCCAGGTCGAGGGCGTTGGCGATGCGGGTACGCCGCTGGCTGCGCGCCTGCACGATCCCGGTGACGATCAGCCCCACCCCGGCCAGGACCAGCAGCATTGCGGTGATCCTCATCGGGCGGCCTTACGCGCCACCGGGCGAACCCCGTTGGCGCGCCCGTTGACCACCGGGGCAGTCGGTCGAGCGAACAGCCGCGGAGGCAGCTCGATGCCACTGCGCGCGAGCGCCTCCATCTTCTTCGGTCGCAGGCCGGTCGCCTCGAGCGTGCCGGTCCCCTCCTGTCCGGGCGGGCCCGGACGGTAGGCGAAGATGTCCTGCAGCGTGACGACGTCGCCCTCGGTGCCCTGCACCTCGGAGATGGCGATGACCCGACGGCTGCCGTCGGCGAGCCGCTCGGTGTGCACGATGAGGTCGACGGCGCTCGCCACCTGCTCGCGGATCGCGCGTACGGGCAGGTCGAAACCGGCCATCAGCACCATCGTCTCGAGGCGGGAGACGACGTCGCGCGGGGAGTTCGCGTGCACGGTCGTCAGCGACCCGTCGTGCCCGGTGTTCATGGCCTGCAGCATGTCCAGCGCCTCTGCGCCGCGGACCTCACCAACGATGATCCGGTCGGGCCGCATGCGGAGGGCATTCTTGACGAGGTCGCGGATCGCCACCTCGCCGCGGCCCTCCACGTTGGGGGGTCGGGACTCGAGGGTGATCACGTGCCGCTGCTGCAGCTGCAGCTCGGCCGCGTCCTCGATGGTGATGACCCGTTCCCCGTCGGGGATGAAGCCGCCCACGACGTTGAGCAGCGTGGTCTTGCCCGAACCGGTGCCGCCGGAGATCAGCACGTTGAGTCGGCCGCGCACCGCCGCTTCCAGGAAGACGCCGGCGTCCATGGTGATGGTCCGATTCGCCACCATGTCGGTGATCGCGAAGGGTCGCTCGGCGAACTTGCGGATCGTCATGACCGGCCCGCGCACCGACAGCGGTGGCAGGATGGCGTTGACGCGCGAGCCGTCGGGGAGCCGCGCATCGACCATGGGCGATCCCTCGTCCACCCGACGCCCGACACCGGACACGATCCGCTCGATCACCTGCCGGAAGTGCGCCTCGTCGGCGAAGGACGCCTCGGCGTGCTCGATGCGGCCGTGCCGTTCGACATAGATGTCGTTGTAGCCGTTGCACATGATCTCGTCGATGCTGGGATCACGCAGCAGCGGGTCGAGCGGCCCGAAGCCGAGGATGTCGCTCGTGACCTCGGCGACCAGCCGGGCCCGCTCGCCCTGCGGCACCTTGACCTCGCTCTTGGCGATGGCGGCCTCGAGCGCCTTTCCGACCTCGACGGAGAGGTCGTCGATCGTGGCCATCCGCGAGCCGAGGTCGTTGACGACGTGGTCCTTGACCAGCCGCTTGATGCCGTCCCACGAGTCGGTCTTCACCTCGGTTCCCGGGCGGGACGTACGCCGGCTCGACCCGCCGGGAACGCCGGCGCCACGTGGACGCGGCGTCCGGGTGGGGGCGTTGGCAACCTTGGCCTGCTCGAGCTGCGCTACCCGGTCGGCGAGCTTCACGGCATTTTCTCCTCATAGATGAACGTCCCCCGCGATGGCCTGATCGCGGCGAGCAGACGGTGCAGGAAGTTGCGGTCGGCCGGCTGCTCGACCGGCGTCATCTCGACGCCGGGGACGAGCGCGCTCATCCCGGAGATCAATCGCTTGCTGACCTGGCAGGTCGGTGCGGCCTCGGCGACGGGCAGGCCGAGATTGACCGATCGGGACACCTCCCGGTCGTAGGGCAGCTCGAGGTCCCAGGGCCGGCCGAGCGCCTTGACGACGTCGGCGGCGGTGAGCTCGACATTCTTCTCGGCCTTGTTGAGCACCAGGTGCAGGCCTTCGGAGGCGATCTTCAGCCGCTCCAGCGTCGACAGGAAGACCTTCATGTTGCGCACACTGGGGACGTCCAGCGTGGCCAGCACGATGAGGTGGTCGGACAGGTCGAAAGCTCCGAGCACCACCTCGTTGAGCGCCGGCGGCGTGTCGACGATGACGTAGTCGTAGCGCTCGCGTACCGCCTCGAGAACGGCCGAGACCGTGCTCGGCCGCATGGCGTCCGCGATGATCGGGTCGGTCGGAGCCGCGAGCACGTCGAAGCCGCCTTCGTGGCGGGTCATCAGGTGCTCCACCTCGACGCTGCCGTCGGCAGCTACCTCGACATCGGCGATGGTGCGCGTCGGCCGCAGTTGGAGCGTCGCAACGACCTCCCCGAACTGCAGATCCAGGTCGACCATCGCGACCCGCTTGCCGGTTCCGCGCGCAAGTAGGAAGGCGAGGTTGGTGGCGAGGAAGGTCTTGCCGCAGCCTCCGGTCGCACTGGCCACGGTGATGGTCACCGCGGGTACGACCGGCGGCGACGGCTGCGGCTCCTCCTCCAGAACGATCTGCTCGGGAAGGGCGACCTCGATGTGCTCGGCCTCGAACGCCTCCTGCTCGTCCTCCATCTGCAGGTCGACCAACCTGTCCTCCCGGCGACGCTCAGCGAGCTGGAGCGCGCCGGCGAGCGCGCGGCGGATGGCAGCCGGTCCGGCCGGCAGCTTCAGCAGCTCCTGGGCTCCGGCCCGCATGAGCAGCAGCTGGTCGGGCAGGGCGTCGCGCTCGCTCGCGACCAGCACCACCGTGGACGGGTGCAGATGGTGCCAACGCGCCACCCGGCGCAGCCCGGTCACCGTCATCTCACTGGGGCCGACGAGCAGCACGTCGACGGGACCCTCCTCGAAGGCGATCTGGACGTCGCGTGCCCGGGTGAACAGGTTGACGTCCGGGTCCCCGTCGAGCCCGTCGACGGCCTTGGACAG
>JALZMX010000038.1 GCA_030857985.1 Actinomycetota bacterium
CGGACAGCCGGGTCGCCAGCACCGCTCGGTCTGGGTGCTCGCGGTGCAGCGCCTGCAACAGCATGACGACCTGCTCGGGGCTCTTGCCGGCGCCGTAGACGACCTCCGGGTCGCCGGTACGACGCGCACGGTCGGTGTCGAGCCGGGCGAAGCCGAGATCGCGCACACCTGAACCCGACCCGGCGGCGGGCGACGCTCGGGACTCGCTGCCGCTGCCGGTCATGACGCGAATGTAACGCCCCCCAACCCGCGCGCGGTCGCGAGCCTTGCGGGTTGCCTAGGCTGGCCCGCGTGCCTGGAGTCCCGCCCGCTCGCTTTGCCTACCTCGGTCCGGAGGGCACCTTCACCGAGACCGCGCTGCGCTCACTGCCGGCGGCGGCGCGGGCCGAGTTGGTATCGTGCCCCACCGTCTCGGCGGCGCTCGACGCCGTACGCACCGGCGAGGCCGACGCGGCCGTGGTGCCGATGGAGAACTCGATCGAGGGTTCGGTCACGGTCACCCTCGACGAGCTGGCTTCGGGCGACCCGCTGGTCATCACCCGGGAGGTGACGGTGCCGGTGCGGTTCGTGCTGCTGGGCCGGCCGGCCACCGATGTCCGGTCGGTTCGGGTGGTGGTGACGCATCCGCACGCAGCGGCCCAGTGCCGCAACTGGCTGGCCGCTCACCTGCCGCACGCGCAGGTGGTGCATGCGTCGTCGACCGCGCAGGCTGCGGCGTTGGTGTCCGAGCCGTCCTCGTCGTACGACGCCGCGATCGCGGCACCGATCGCGGCCGACCGCTACCACCTGTCGACCTTCGCCACCGACATCGGCGACAACCCGGACGCTGTCACCAGGTTCGTGCTGGTCTCGCGGCCGGCTCCGCCCCCCGCTCCCACCGGCGCTGACAAGACGTCGCTGGTCGCGTTCATCGGCGACGACCACCCCGGTGCGTTGCTCGAGGTGCTGGAGGAGTTCTCGGTGCGAGGCGTCAACCTGATCCGGATCGAGTCCCGCCCCACCGGCGCGGCACTCGGGCGATACCGCTTCTCCATCGATGCCGAGGGCCACATCGCCGACCGGCGCGTCGGCGAGGCGCTGATGGGTTTGCGCAGAGTCTGCGCCGACGTACGTTTCCTCGGCTCCTATCCCCGCGCCGACGAGGTGCCCGCGAAGGTCCGGCCGGGCACCGCAGACGCCGACTTCGGCGCCGCCGCTGCCTGGCTGGCCGGGCTGCGTCAGGGTGGTTGAGGGAGCGGCGCGGTGCTGCGGGGTGGCGACGGGTGCGCCGGTAGGCTCCGCAACCGTGACGGTTTCCGCGGATGTAGCCGAGTGGGTCGCGGTCGCGGCGTTGGCGCTGGCCCTTGTCGCGACGCTGCTCGCGTTCGTCGCCCTCGCCCGGTCCCGTGCCGCCTCTCGACGCCCCGGCTCGCCCCGACGGTCATCGCGACGATCGCGCCGGAGCCGTCAGCGGGCCGCCTCGGAGCTACCGCTCGACGTGCGCGGCCTGCGCGACGAGGTCCATGCTCTGCGGCTGCAGGTCGACGACGCGTTGCGCCACCTCGCGGTGGTCCGCTACGACGCCTTCGGCGACATGGGGGGTCACCTCTCCTGGTCGCTGGCGCTGCTCGACGACGACGGCGACGGTGCGGTACTGACCTCGATCCACGGCCGCAGTGACGCTCGCGCTTACGCCAAGAACATCACCGGATGGTCCTGTGAGCAGCAGCTTTCGCCGGAGGAGCAGGAGGCGATCGACCTAGCCCGCGGCAACGCCGACTAGACGAGCGGATGCGGAGAGCCGCCGTGGTCGGGGCACAGCACCGGGGCGAGCAGGTCAGGTGGCCCATCAGCGGGGGACCCGTACGAGGAGGACACCGGGCTCGACCTCGGCGCTGATCCGGTGCCCGGCGCCGCAGGTGTCACCGTCCATCTGGCGCGGCGTTGCGTGCGCCGCCTCGACGAGTACCGAGCGCCCGGTCATCCGGTCCAGCCGTTCATCGGTCCGCCGCCGCCGGGTCAGCACCCGCCACAGCAGCCCCAGCCACCCGACCATCCGACGCGGAGCGACGACCACCACGTCGAGCAGGCCGTCGTCTGGGCGGGCGTCGGGGAGCAGCGGGATCCCGGCTTGCAGCGTGCCTACGTTGCCGATCACCACGGTCTGGACGCGGCGGCGCACGGTCTCCCCACCGTCGACGGTGATCTCCACCCGCACCGCCGGATAACGCACGTGCCGCAACGCCGCAACGACGTAGGCCGGCCAGCCGATCCGCTTCTTCATCTGGACCGGCGCTCCCTGCATGATGGCCGCATCGAGGCCGAGACCACCCATGACCGCGAAGTGATCGGTCACCAGGCCGTCACCCTCCATCCGCACCAGGTCGATCGCCCGGTCCCGCCCGTGCAGGATCACCTCCAGCGCCGGTTCGGTCTGCAGCGGCAGCGAGAGGTTGCGGGCGAGCAGGTTGCCGGTGCCGGCCGCCAGGATGCCCAGCGGCACCCCGGTCCGGGCGAGCTCGGAGGCGACCACCCGCACGGTGCCGTCACCGCCGGCCGCCACCACGATGTCGGCATCGGCCGTGAGCGCCGCGTGCGTCATCGCTCGCCCCGCGTCGTCCACCGTGGTCTCGAACCACAGCGGGATGTCCCAGCCGGCCCGGTCCGCGGCGGCGATCACCTGCCGCCTGAACGCGCGCGGGTCGCCGATCCTGATCGGGTTGAGCACCACCGCCAACCGTGGCTTGCGCGATGGTCGACCGGTCGACGGCGCCGGTGCATGGCGCGAGGCCGAGCGCGAGGTCGGCGCGATACCTCCCACCGCCGCCAGCAGCACGAGCACGACCATCGCGACGAGCAGATAGCTGGCCAGGACGTCGGAGGGTTTGTGTACGCCGAGGAAGATCCGGTCCAGCCCCATCAGCAGCGCAAAGAGCAGGCCGGTCACGATCAAGGCCACGCGCAACCAGGTCCGGCGTACCAACACCGTCGCGAGCACGACGGCCACGGCGGCAACCAGCGCACCGGTCGAGGAGTGCCCGGAGGGGAAGGAGAAGCCGTCGGCAACGTCGAGCGGCTCGTCCCAGAGCGGGCGCGCCCGCCGGATGGCCTGCTTGATTGCGAAGGCCACGCTCATCTCGGCCAGCGTGACGCCGAGTATCCACAGCCCCAGTGCCCGCGCGCCGCGGAGCAGGAACACCAGGGCCACCGCGAGCAGGGCCAGCCTGACGTGCAGCGGCTCGAACGCGTCGGCGATGAGAGCGAGCACGTCGACCAGCCCGGGACGGGCCGCGGAGTAGGCGTAGGCCCGCTCCACCAACGCCTGGTCCCACTCCGCCAGCGGCGACCAGGTCACCAGGACGAGCAGCGCGAGGACGACCAGAGTCAGGGTGGTCGCGACGGCCCAGCCCACCACCCGCCGGTCTCTCACGGGGACGAGGGTACGACGCACCCCTGCTCGCGCCGCGCCCGCCCGATAGGGTCGCAGACGTGATCGACCTGCGTGCCGTTCGTGACGATCCCGCCCGGGTCCGTGTCGCTCAGGCCAAGCGCGGCGCGTCACCAGATGTGGTTGACGAGCTGCTGGCCGCCGACGAGCGCCGCCGGGCCACGATCTCCGACTTCGAGCGGCTGCGCGCCGAGCAGAAGGCGCTCGGCAAGCAGATCCCGCGGGCCCAGGACGAGCAACGCCAGACTCTGCTGGTCACGGCCAAGCAGCTCGCGGCGCAGGTCAAGGCCGCGGAGGCCGAGCAGGGGGAGGCCGAGCTGGCATTCCGGTCGCTGCTCTCGGGCATCGCCAACATCGCCGCGGAGGAAGCTCCCGCGGGCGGCGAGGACGACTACGTCGTACGTGAGCAGATCGGTACGCCGCGCGACTTCACCGCCGAAGGCTTCGAGCCGCGCGACCACCTCGCGCTCGGCCGGCTGCTCGGCGCGATCGACGTGGAGCGTGGGGCCAAGGTCAGCGGCGCTCGTTTTTACTTCCTCACCGGTGTCGGCGCGCAGCTCGAGCTGGCGCTGGTCACGATGGCGATGGACTGGGCCGTCGCGACCGGCTTCACCGCGATGATCCCGCCTGCGCTGGTCAAGCCGCGGGCGATGGAGGGCACCGGCTTCCTCGGTCAGGCCGCGGCCGACGTCTACTCCCTGCCCGAGGACGAGCTCTACCTCGTGGGCACGTCGGAGGTGGCGCTGGCGGCGTACCACAGCGACGAGATCCTCGACGCCACCACCCTGCCGCGTCGCTACGTGGGGTTCAGCCCGTGCTACCGACGCGAGGCCGGGTCCTACGGCAAGGACACCCGCGGCATCTTTCGGGTGCACTGGTTCGACAAGGTCGAGATGTTCACCTACACCACGCTCGAGGACGCCGCCGCCGAGCACGAGCGGCTGCTGGGCTGGGAGAAGGAATGGCTTGACGGCCTGGAGCTTGCCTACCGGGTGATCGACACGGCGGCGGGAGACCTGGGTCTGTCCGCGGTCCGCAAGTTCGACTGTGAGGCGTGGATCCCGAGCCAGGGCAGATACCGAGAGCTCACGTCGACGTCGAACTGCACCGACTTCCAGACCCGGCGCCTGGACACCCGCGGGCGTTTCGACGACGGGATCAAGCCGTTGGCGACGCTGAACGGCACGCTGATGTCCGTTCCGCGCACGATCGTGGCGCTGTTCGAGACTCATCAGCAGGCCGACGGCTCTGTGCTCGTGCCGGCGCCGCTGCGGCCCTACCTCGGCGGTCGCGAGGTGCTGGAACCGGTCGGGTCGTGACGGCGTTCACGCCGCGGCTGGTGGCGCTCGACATCGACGGCACGCTGGTCGATGCAGAGGAGCAGACCACCGCCCGGGTGCTCGACGCCGTCACCGCGGTCAGGGACACCGGCACCCACGTCGTACTCTCCACCGGACGCTCGGTCTTCGGGATCGGCCGCATCATCGAGCTCTTCAGCCTCACCGGCGGCCTGGTGGTGGCTAGCAACGGCGCGGTCACCTACCGCTTCCCGCCGGTCGAGATCCTGTCCACGGTGACGTTCGACGCGCGGGAGGCGGTGAAGCTGCTGCTCGAGCAGGTGCCCGACGCGGCGGTGGCGGTGGAGGTGATCGGACGGGGCTACCGGGTGAACAAGCCGTTCCCGCTGGGCGAGATCACCGGCGAGATGTGGATCGAGTCGGTGGAGGACCTCGTCGCCGAGCCGGTGACGCGCGTGATCATCCGTGATCCTTCGTCGTCGGCCGCGCGGTTCGTCGAGCTGGCCGGGCAGCTGGGGTTGCACGGCACCAACTACTACGTCGGCTACACGGCGTGGCTCGACCTCGCGCCCGAGGGCGTCTCCAAGGCCTCGGCCCTCGCGGACGTCGCGGCCTCCCTCGGGGTCGAGCAGGCCGACGTGCTGGCGATCGGCGACGGGCGCAACGACGTCGAGATGCTGTCGTGGGCGGGGCGGGGTGTCGCGATGGGAGATGCGCCGCTCGAGGTGCAGTCGGTGGCCGACGACGTCACCGAGACCTTCGCCGCCGAGGGAGCCGCAGTGGAGCTCGCACGGTGGTTCGGCTGAGACCACCGGCCTCCTGGGGGGTGGGGACCGCCGCGCGCCTCAGGGGTGAGGGCCGCCTCGGGGGTGGGGGCCGCCTCAGAGGTACATGCCGCCGCCGGACTGCGTCCCGCGCTCGCCGGGCTGTGACGCTTCCCGCGACTGCTCCGGTCCGGGGCTGCCGTCGGCAGGCATGACGCCCGGGGGCAGCGCACGGCGCATCTGCTCGAGCTGCGCCCTGGCGGACATCTGCTGGGCGTAGATCACGGTCTGGATGCCGTGGAAGAGGCCCTCCAGCCAGCCCACCAGCTGCGCCTGGGCGATCCGCAGCTCGGCCTCGGACGGCGTCTGCTCGCCAAAGGGCAGGCTCAGCCGCTCCAGCTCCTCGACCAGCTCCGGGGCAAGCCCCTCCTCGAGCTCCTTGATCGAGGAGTGATGGATCTCCCGCAGGCGTTGCCGGCTGGCCTCGTCCAGCGGGGCAGACTTCACCTCCTCGAGCAGCTGGCGGATCATGCTCCCGATCCGCATCACCTTGGCCGGCTGCTCGACCAGGTCGGTGAGCGAGCGTTGCTCGTCCCGTTCGGAGTCCTCGTTCGAGTCCTGGTCCGGCCGCCCGGCGGTGCTCCCGTCGGTGGGGCCGACGATCAGCACCTGCGGCTCGTTGCGGGCGTCGTCGGTCGGCGGCTGGGTGCCGTGTGGCTGCTGCTCGCTCATGGACCCACTCTAGGCGGCGGCCGAGACACTGCTCGGCCCGCGCACCCCGCGCACCCGCTCACGCAACGATCACTGTCCTGAGGCCGCTGATCGCGCAAAGATCCACGGTTCGCCGGTTTTCCGGACCCTCGGACAGTTTCGCGCACCGAACTTCGTGGTGGCCCGCGGCCACGGGAGCACGCAGTCAGCGAGACTGGCTCAGATAGCGGCAGATGCAGCGTGACAACTGTGTCACCCCGTCTCTGCCACAGGTGAGACCGGGCACCGACTGCGGCGCGCCTTGATGTCGCGAGATCCCGCGAAACGGGCCGTCCTGAAGCCGCCGACGGTGCAAGGCGCTCAGAGGACGAGCAGCACCTTGCCCACCTGCTCGCCCTGCTCGACGATCCGGTGCGCCTCGCGCACGTCGTCGAAGGGGACCATCGAGTGCACGACCGGCCGCACGTGCCCGTCGGTCACCAACGGCCAGATGTGCTCACGGACGCTGGCAACGATCGCGGCCTTCTCCTCCGCCGGCCGGCCCCGCAGCGACGTCGCCATCACCGCGGCACGTTTGGCCAGCAGCGCGCCGAGGTCGAGCTCGCCCCGGGCGCCGCCTTGCAGTCCGATCACGACGAGACGGCCGTTGGCCGCGAGCGCGTCGAGGTTGCGGCCGAGATACGTGGCACCCATGTTGTCGAGGATGACGTCGACACCTGCGGAGGTCTCCCGGCGTACCACCTCGACGAAGTCCTCGTCGCGGTAGGAGATGACCACGTCCGCGCCGAGCTCTCGGCAGCGGGCCAGCTTGGCGTCCGAGCCCGCGGTGGCGAACACCCGCGCCCCCAACGCCGCCGCGAGCTGGATCGCGAACGTACCAATGCCACCGGCACCTCCGTGAACCAGGAAGGTCTCATCGCGCTGCAGCCCGGCCAGCATGAAGACGTTGGACCACACTGTGCAGGCCACCTCCGGCAACGCCGCCGCGGTCACCAGGTCGACGCCACCCGGCAGAGGCAGTAGCTGAGCGGCGGGTACGGCGACCTTGCTGGCGTAGCCACCACCGGTGAGCAACGCACAGACGGCGTCCCCGACGTGCCACTGCTCCACCACAGCGCCGACCGCAGACACGATGCCGGAGCACTCCAGCCCGAGCACGGCGGTGACACCTGGAGGTGGCGGGTAGTGACCTTGGCGCTGCAGCAGGTCGGCGCGGTTCACCGCGGAGGCGGCGACGTCGACGACGACGTCGCCCGGTCCGGGCTGTGGGTC
>JALZMX010000055.1 GCA_030857985.1 Actinomycetota bacterium
GGGACTGCCAGGTCGAGCTGGCGCAGGCGTTCGGGGTCGGACAGTACGTCGGTGGTGACGATCCTCCCGTTCGCGACGGTGAAGGCCATGACGAACTGTGGGCGACCCTGTGCGGCCACGACCACGCCGGCCGCGACGTTGACCAGTGCCGGGCGTACGAACGGCGAGAGACGTCTCGAGGTGAACGCCTGCTGGGCCGCGGACTGGGCGCCGCGGAGCATCAGGGCGGCAGCCTTGGTCACACCGCGAAACCGTCACGCGGACGCCGCCCGCGACGTCGCGGCAGGAGAGCCCTGCACACAGGATCGATGGGTCGATCAGGGCTCACGCGGTCTGTGAGACCTCATGACAAGCTGGACGGTGCCGCGCTCGTGCTCCTCGTGCTTGGACTCCGCTCGAGGTAGTCCGACACCAACGCGGTCGTGTGCCGGTCGGTCTCGCTCGGGTAGGCGTAGCCCAGTCGCTCGCCCGTCTCAACGGCGAGCCATCTGAACAGCCGCATGGTCACGCCGAGCGCGCGTACGACGTCGTGCTGGTCGTAGTGTGCGAACGCATCGGGCAGGGAAGCGGTGACTCGCGGATCGGCCCACTGGTCCAAGAAGCGGCCCTCGTGCCAGGTGTCGCGCGTCCAGTCGCTGTCTGCTCCGGCGTGCCACTCCGCCATGCGCAGGATCAGACCCTTCAGGTAACCGTCGCAGCCCATTTTCGCGGTCCACAGCTCTCCGCGCCGCAGCTTCTTTGCTACCCAAACGGTGTGGTACCAGAAGTCGTCGACTGTGCTTGCGTACTGGTCCTCGCTGGGAGGAACCGGCCGAGGCGCCTCGGGCAGCGCTGGCAGCCTCGACGCCAAGCCATCCTTGTCCAGCACGAAGCGAATGCCGCGGCGCGCGACTGCGACGAGGTCGCTTGGCCAGCCGTGCTCAGCAATTTGCGTAGTTAGATCGAGGGGCGTCGGGACGAAGTCGACGTCGAGCCCGCCCTCGAACAGAACGCGGCGTTCCATGCCGGCGCCGACGGCGGTCGGCTCTAGGTAGGTCACCCACACCGTGCCGAGGTTTCGCAGCCACTCGCTTCGGCGGAGCAGTCGGTTGGGGTCCGTCATGACGATGACCAGGTCCAGGTCCGACCACTCGTCTGCCGGCGTGTCCACCCGTGCCCGCGACCCGACGACAAACGCCGCCCGCACGTCCGGTTCGGCCTCCGCCCATGTGACGAACCGGCCGATCAATCGGTCGTAGGCGGCGGCAACCCGGCCGACAGGCGTGTCGCCATCGGTGCTCATCGGGCTCCTCGGTCTGGCATCCAGCAAAGATGGGAGGTCAGCGCACCAGTGTGCCGGGCGCCGTCAACGGCCAGCTCGGTCGCTGCATCGACGAAGACATTCTGCATGTCGGCGGCGACCAAGGCGGTACGCGGCCCGGTCATGGCGTGCGCACGGACTTCAGGGCCGCCCCCCACTTCACGAGCTGGTCCAGCTACCGGCGGGAGCAGTTGCTTACGGTGGCGAACCCTCGACGAGGCCCGGTGGCACTGAGTCGGCCCCGCGCGCGTTGCCGATGACGGCGAGCTGGTACCGCCTCTACAACTTCGAGCCGTTGGCTGCTGCACCCGCTTCTCGGATCGCCCGAGGATCACCGCAGCACCGGAGTGAGTGATCCAGTAGTCAGACGCGGAGATCTGGACGTCCCCCGGGTGACCCCGCAGGTTGGCCCGACCACCGCCATCGCGCTGGTGGCACTCACGCTCGGTCGACGTTCGGGTCGCCGCTCGAGGTGACGCGGGTCTTGGCCGGTGGATGAACACGTAACCAACACTCCCCGATCTGGGCCTCCTGCTGTTGCTTGAGGCGTTGCAGTTGTCATGGAATGCTACTGATGAGTGACGACAGCAGCGGTCTCGATCGCCGCAAGTTCCTGACCCTCGGCGCCGGAGCGGCCGCCGGCGCCGGAGCCGTTGCCTTCGGGCTGACCGGACCGTTTGCCACGGCGGCGGCGCAGACCACCGTCCGCGCCCGCCAGGTGTTCGCCCATG
Organism: Actinomycetota bacterium; assembly: GCA_030857985.1. Classification (GTDB taxonomy): domain Bacteria; phylum Actinomycetota; class Actinomycetes; order Propionibacteriales; family Nocardioidaceae; genus JALZMX01. The sequence goes on from JALZMX010000055.1 coordinate 2,032, forward strand.
GGGTCGCCTCAGGTGACCCGCATCCCCGCGGCGTCGTGCTGTGGACCCGGGTCACGCCGACGCCGCAGTCCACGCCTGGTTCGGGCCAAGGACCGCAGGTCGAGGTGACCTGGCAAATGGCGCGGGACCGGGAGTTCCGGCGCATCGTGCGCCGTGGCACGGTGCGGACCGGTTCGTCGCGTGATCACACCGTCAAGCTGGAGGCGACGGGGCTCGAGCCCGCGGTGACCTACTTCTACCGGTTTCGCTTCGACGGCGTGACCTCGCGCATCGGGCGCACCCGCACGGCGCCGGCGCCGCACGCCACACCGCGCCGACTCCGGTTCGGGGTGGTGTCCTGTTCCAACTACGAGGCCGGCTACTTCTCGGCGTACCGGCACCTGGCACGACGCGGCGACCTCGACGCGGTGCTGCATCTCGGCGACTACCTCTACGAGTACGGCGTCGGCCGCTATGGCTACGGCTTCGAGAACCGCACGATCCGTCCGCACGCACCGCGGCACGAGATGGTGTCGCTGCGCGACTACCGGATGCGGCACGGGCAGTACAAGACCGATCCCGACCTGCAGGCGCTGCACGCGAGCGCGCCCTTCATCGTCACCTGGGACGATCACGAGTCGAGCAACGACGCCTGGAGGGTTGGCGCCGAGAACCACCAGCCGGCGACCGAGGGTCACTGGCGGACGCGCCGGGCCCGTGCCCACCGCGCGTACGACGAGTGGATGCCGGTGCGCATGAATGGCACCGCCGAGACTGGCGATGGCACCCGGCTGTTTCGGCAGCTGCGCTTCGGTCGCCTGGCCGACCTGTCGATGCTCGACCTTCGCACCTACCGGTCGAAGCAGGTCGACAACCAGCTCGGCGGCATCGACGACCCAGACCGCACTATTACCGGTGACCGGCAGCTGCGTTGGCTGACCGACCAGCTGACGGCCCAGCGTGCCCAGTGGAAGCTGGTCGGGAATCCGGTAATGATCGCGCCGGTGGTGTTCCCGCCGCTTCCGCAGGAGGTGTCGCGGCCGCTGGCCGACGTGACCGGCCTGTTACCGCCCGACGGCGTGCCCTACAACGTCGACCAGTGGGACGGCTACACCGCTGATCGCCGCGAGCTCTTCGCCGTGATCGCCGACAACGGTGTGCAGGACAGCGTGTTCCTCACCGGCGACATCCACTCGGCATGGGCCTGCGACCTGCCGCTCGACGCGGGCGTCTACCCGGCTGGGCGCACCGCGGGCACGGAGTTCGTGTGCACATCGGTGACGAGCAACAACCTCGACGACCTGACCAACTCGCCACCGCGGACGACGTCGCTGGTGGTGGAGGCAGGTATCCAGGCCAACAACCGCCACGTGAGGTATCTCGACTTCGACTCGCACGGCTACTCGGTGCTCGACGTGACGCCGCGACGGGTGCAGATGGACTACTACGTCATCAGCGATCGGGCCGACCGGAGGGCGACGTCGTCGTGGTCGGCGTCATGGGCGACGGTGTCCGGATCACAGCGCGTGCGGCCAGTGGATCACCCAGTCGATCGGCCAGTGGATCGGGCGGTGGGATGAGTCATCGGAGCGGGATGCACGAGAGACTCGGCGCAGCGGAGGTCGACCGGCGTACGTTCCTGCGTGCGGCTGCCGCCGGCGCGGCGGGGGTGGTGCTGTCGGCGGCCGGGGGCGCGGCGTGGGTGCACGGCACCGTCGCGCGCAAGAAGCGGGTCTACGTGCTGGTCGTGGACGGCTGCCGACCCGACGAGGTCACGCCCACGTTGATGCCACGGCTGGCAGCGTTGCGTGCCGAGGGCCGCAGCTACCCACGGGCGCGATCGCTGCCGATCATGGAGACGATCCCCAACCACGTGATGATGATGACCGGGGTGCGGCCGAGGCGCTCCGGGGTACCGGCCAATGCGGTCTACGACCGCCGGCTCGCTGAGGTGCGCGAACTCGACCGGCCGGGCGACCTGCAGTTCCCGACCGTCCTCGAGCGGCTGGGACGGAGGCGGATCACGTCGGGCACCGTGCTGAGCAAGGAGTACCTGTTCGGCATCTTCGGCAAGCGCGCGACCTATCGCTGGGAGCCGGAGCCGATCGTGCCGGTGTCGGGGCACGCTCCGGACCAGTTCACGATGGACGCGACGCTGGCGATGGTGCGCGAGGCCGACCCCAACCTGGTGTTCGTCAACCTCGGCGACTGTGACCGGGTCGGCCACGCCGACCTGACCGGCACCACGCTGGCCGCTGCACGGACTGCGGCGTTGCGCAGTGTCGACACCCAGGTGGGGCGCCTCGTGGACTTGTTGAAGTCGAGCGGGCGCTGGCGGTCGTCGGTGGTGGTCGTGCTGGCCGACCACTCGATGGACTGGTCGTACCCGCACAAGCTGGTCTCGCTGGCACCGGTCTTCGAGGCGGACCCGTTGCTGGCCGGGCGGGTCGAGATCGCCCAGAATGGGGGGGCCGACCTGCTCTACTGGACCGGGCCGGCCGCGTCGTGCGACGACGCATTGCAGCGGATGCGGGTTCTTGCGAGGCGTACCGACGGGGTGCTCGCCGTGAAGGAACCGGGTGCGTTGGGACTGGGAGATCAAGCCGGCGACCTGGTGGCCTACTGCCGGTCGGGGTGGCGGTTCAGTGACCCCGCCCCAGTCTCGAACCCGATTCCCGGCAACCACGGTCACCCGGCCACCGGGCCGATCCCGTTCTTCATCACCGGTGGGTCGCGACTGGTCCGACGCCGAACCACGTCGTCGCGGGAGGCGCGGACCATCGACGTGGCGCCGACCGTCAGCGAGGTGTTCGGGCTGGACGCACCACGCGGTGGTTACGACGGTGTCTCGCGCCTCTGATCCGCGCTGCCCAGGGCCGACTGACTCTTGACTTGTGCCCGACTCTCTATAGCGTGAGCACCGGGCCCCTCGGTGGGGCTGCGCGCACCCCCTGCCATCTACCCGGCATTCGTGGCCTCGACCGGCGCGGCAGCCGCAACCCTGGGGAAACGAGGCTGACCGGTGGCGAACCAGACGACGGACACCAGACCGCGACCTGGACCCGAGGACGACGCCGAGCAGGGGGGCCGGCTCGGATCGGTCTTCTACATCACCGCCGGGATCACCGTGGCGTTCGTGGTGCTCGGGGTGTTCTTCACCAAACCGTTCGGCAGCGTGCTCGCGACAGTCAGCGGCGAGATCATCTCCAAGCTCGGCTGGGTCTACCTGCTGATCACCAGCTTCTTCCTCATCTTCGCCCTGTACGTGGCGTTCAGCCGCTACGGCAACATCAAGCTGGGGAAGCCGGACGACGAGCCCGAGTTCGGTCTGTTTCCGTGGTTCGCCATGCTCTTCCAGGCCGGAATGGGCGTGGGTCTCATCTTCTGGGGGGTGTCCGAGCCGCTGCTGCACTACGGAGACCCGCCGCTCGGTCTGGCCGAGCCGAAGACGGCAGACGCGGCCGACCTGGCTCTGCAGTACTCCTACTTTCACTGGGCGCTGCACCCATGGGGGATCTACGCAGTGGTTGGCTTGGCCGTCGCCTACTTCAGCTACCGAAAGGGCGTGCAGGACCTGCGGATCAGCAGTGCCCTGCGGCCGTTGTTGGGTGACCGGGTCGACGGCCCGATCGGGAAGGGGATCGACGTCCTGGCGATCATCGCCACGCTGTTCGGGGTCGCGGTCTCGCTGGGCTTGGGAACGTTGCAGCTCGACGCTGGGCTCGGCGCCGCGTTCGGGGCGCCGAGCGGGATCGCCCTACAGCTGGTCATCATCGGCGTGACCACAGCCGGCTACATGCTCTCCGCTTCAACCCCGCTCGAGAAGGGCATCAACTGGCTGAGCCAGGCGAGCATGGTCCTCGCCGCACTCGCTCTGGTGGCCTTCTTCCTGCTCGGGCCCACGGTTCTCCAGCTCAACGCCATGACAGAGGGCGTCGGCCGCTACCTGAGCCAGCTGGTACCCATGAGTCTTCAGATGAACGCCTTCAATCCGGACCCGTGGCTCGGCGATTGGACCATCTTCTTCTGGGCGACCTGGATCGCCTGGGCTCCCTACGTCGGCGTCTTCATCGCCAGGATCTCCCGAGGGCGGACGATCCGTGAGTTCGTCCTGGGCGTCCTGCTGGCCCCGAGCCTCTTCGGCGTCATATGGTTCTCGGTCTTCGGCACGACCGCCCTCGACCTCGATGACAAGCTGGGCGGAGCGCTGAGCTCGGCAGCCGCCAAAGACGAGTCCGTGGCGTTGTTCATCTTCCTCGAGGAGTACCCGCTCGCGATCGTCACCTCGATCCTGTTCCTCGTACTGGTCTGGATCTTCTTCGTGGCCGGGGCCGACGCCGGGACCGTCGTCCTGGGCAGCATGTCCGCGGGTGGCGTGCTGGATCCGAAACCTTTCATCAAGCTCATCTGGGGAGCCGTGATGGCGGCGCTCGCAGCGATTCTTCTCGTCTCCGGAGGTCTGCCCGCGCTGCAGAACGGGGCCATCATCGCCGCGACGCCGTTCGGGCTTCTCATGCTTGCGCTGTGCTGGTCCCTGCAGAGGACACTCGCCAGCGACTACCGCGAGGAGGTCGAGAAGCGAGAGGGCGGCGGTACGACGGGGCGGCCGGCGCCTGCGGGACAGCCGTCGGGGAGACCGAAGAAGTAGGCTCCGGGAAACGCATCACTGGCCGGGAATGAGACGTCGCGGCCACGGGAGCCGCACCGAGGGAGGCGCAGTGGACAGGAAGCGGGCCAACCCCTTCAAGGGGCTCGTGGACACGATGAGCGAGATGGAGAGGATGCGGCGCCTCGGCACCACCGGCTACCACGCGGACTACGAGGAAGGTGAGCGTACGGAAGCTCACGCATGGGTCCCCGCAGCCGACATCTTCGCCAAGGGGGAAGACCTGGTCGTCTGGATGGAGCTGCCCGGGCAGACCCGGGAGTCGATCGACATCACCTTCTCCGGGGGCGTCTTGACCATTTCCGGTGAACGTGCGAACGCCCCGGAGGGAGAGGATGTGACGTTCTGGACCCGAGAACGCTACGACGGTCCCTTCCGACGCAGCATCACCCTTCCGGAGGGTGTCGACGAGAGCCGGATCAGTGCGAGCAGCGAGGACGGGCTGCTCGCCATCACTGTCCTGGGAGCCTGTGCCGTCTCGACGAGCCAGCCCCGGCGCATCTCGATCGGCGGTGGGTTGCGCTGAGCCCGCGACTTGCCGGGATCGCTGTCGTGCTGATGGCGCTGGCTGCGTGCGGGTCGACCGGAAGCACGGACGACGAGACAGTCGTCGAGGGCGTGGACCTGTCCGGCGTGGAGATATCGGTGGGCTCGAAGAACTTCACCGAGCAGCTGGTCCTGGGGCAGTTGACCATCGAGGTCCTCCAGGCCGCCGGAGCGACCGTGCAGGACCGGACCGGTCTGCCGAGCACCGCGGTTGCCCGCAAGGCGCTGACTGCGGGGGCAACGGACATCTACTGGGAGTACACCGGCACCGGTTGGGTCGTCCTGCTCGGGCACCGCAAGCCGATCGCCGATCCGCAACAGCAGTTCGACGCGGTGGCGAAGGAGGACCTCCGCAAGAACGACATCAAGTGGCTTGCTCCGCCGGCACCGGCGAACAACACCTTCGCGCTCGCCATCCGTGGGGAGGTGTCCGACCAGGACAGTGAGGAGTACGACGAGGAGCTCGCCGGGGTCGAGACGCTGTCCGACCTCGCCGGCTTGGTCCAGCAGAGCCCGGAGAAGGCGACCATCTGCGTCGCGCCCGAGTTCGCCAGCCGCGAGGACGGGCTGCCCGGTCTGGAGCAGGCCTACGGCTTCAAGGTCCCCCGCGGCAGCGTCGTCACGCTCGCCGACGAGGGGCTGATCTACGAGGCCGTCGACACCGGCGATGCATGCAACTTCGGCGAGGTCTTCCGGACCGACGCTCGGATCGGAGAGCTCGACCTGCGACTGATCGAGGACGACAAGGATTTCTTCCCGGTCTACAACCCGACGCTCACGATGCGCAGCGAGTTCTCGACGGAGCAGCCGGAGATCGAGGAGATGTTCGCGCCGATCGCCGCCCAGCTCGACGACCGGACCTTGCGTGAGCTGAACGCCGCTGTCGACGTCGACGGGCGGCCGGTGCACGACGTCGTACGGGAGTTCTTGGAGGACGAGGGGTTCCTGTCCCCGCAACAGCTGAACAAGTGAACGGCGTGGCTGGCGCACCGGAGCCGTGGCGAGGCAACGCGCCGACGCAGGTTGACGGCGCTGTCCGCCAGGAGTAGTACTGCGAACATGGCGGACGAGGTGCTCGTTGTGGGCTACCAGCCGGACGCCACATCGCCGAGTTGGCCGGTCCTCGCGCGGGCCTCTTCCCAGGTCCTTGTCCTGCGGGCCGCGGCAGAAGACGTGGAAGCCGTTGGTCGCCGCGCGCGACTTGCGATGGCCCGTCGTCCCGATGGCTCTACCCAGATGGTCGGCGACTCGGGCGTGCTCGACGAGCTGGACGAGGGGGGCCGGCTCTTCGTGAGGGCGTGGCAGGAACAGCCGACGTCCAAGCCCGACCGTCGAGGCGAAGGGCTGCCCTGGGACCACCCGGGCTTCGAGCCACCCGACATACCGCCGCGCCAGTCCTAGCGCTGTCGCGGCCGAAACAAGGAGGAACCCCCATGGCCGGCGACCTGCCGTACGAGGAGATCTTGGTCCTGCATCGCGGCGAGGAAGCGGCCGAGGCCCCAGCCCTTGCCCTGGTCGAGGGGGACGCAGGGGCCCGCCCGCTGCACCGCTTCGGGGATCGGGTCGAGATCCGGCTCGGTGAAGGGGGGACCGGCGCCCAACTCCCTGACCTTGCCGAGGAGGTGCTCGAGGAGCTCAGCACGACGGAGAGGCTGGGAGTCGAGGCGCTCAGGCTCCGGGCTTCCAGCGAGTACGGCCATGCCAAGGCCAACCGACCGCGCGACGGTGAGGTGTGGGATATGCCGGGGTGTGCGGGCGCCCCGGCGCCACCCACCGCTGCGGGCGATACCGGTTCCGTCGCGGTCGCAGCGCCGGTGGCGCCAGCATCTGCCCAGGCTGCTGCCCCGGGCACCAGCGACTTCCTGATGGGCTCGGTCGCCGTCGGCGTGGTGATCGTCAGTGGCCCGACCGACACGACCCGTTTCACCGCCGACGAACGCACGAAGGTGGTAGCCGAGGTGCAGGCAGGCCTCAGCTGGCTTGGTGGCTTCAACCCGTGGGCGGGGGTGTCGTTCTCCTACGACATCCGGCCAGTGGACATCGACACCCAGCCCAATGCGGCGGCAGCCGACAACGAGGCCCGATTCCGGGACCCGGCCATCGCCGAACTCGGCTTCCAGGCCAACTGGAACGGGGTGTGGGACTACGTCAATTGGCTGCGCGGTGACCGCCGCACGAACTGGGCGTACTGCGTCTTCTTCGTCAAGGGATATCCGCTTGACCACTTCGGCTACGCCAGCATCGGCGGGCCGCGAATCGTCATGGACTACGCCAACGACGGCTGGGGCCCGGACAACATCGACCGGGTCTTCGCCCATGAGACCGGACATATCTTCGGTGCCCCTGACGAGTACGCCTCCAGCAGCTGCAACTGCGGAGGGACATGGGGCCGGTTCGGGGAACCGAACTCGAACTGCGAGAACTGTGCCGGGGCCGCTGGTGTCGGGTGTTTGATGCGGGCCAATGAGTGGCTGATGTGTGGGGCCACGACCCGACACTTCGGCTGGGGGCTCACCGCGCTGCGCACTGCTCAGCCGGCGGCCTGCCACGTTGTCAGCCGCAGCGTCGACAAGCTCGACGTCTTCGTCACCGACAACGCGGGAGGCACCCTGACCGCGGCCTGGGAGCCCGCGATGGTCTCGTGGTGGGAGGGCTGGTGGAACCTCCTCGGCGGACGCGCCGCACCGGGCGCCCCCGTCACAGCGGTGTCTCGCCGACCGGATTTCCTCGACGTCTTCGTGGTCGGCACCGACGGCCGGGCTTACACCTGCGCCTGGGAACCCGGCTCAGGTTGGCGCGGATGGTGGCAGATCGGCACGGCTGTCTTCCCGCCAGGGTCGATGATCAGCGCCGTCTCCCGGAGTGCCGATCACCTGGACGTCTTCGCCACCGACGTGGCCGGTCGGGTGCTGACCGCCGCCTGGGAGCCCGGGTTCACCGACGGGTGGCACGGGTGGTGGGACCTGAAGGGCGGGCGCGCCCGCCCAGGGGCACCGGTGACCGCGGTGAGCCGTAACACCGACAAGCTCGATGTCTTCGTGACCGGCACCGACGGTGGCTGCTGGACCGCTGCCTGGGAGCCGGCCTTCACCGACTGGTGGCATGGCTGGTGGCGGATCCGGGACGCGAGCTTCCCGCAGGGAGCGTACGTCGGAGCGGTCAGCCGCAGTGCCGACAAGCTCGACATCTTCGGCACCGACATTCACGGCAGAGTGCTGTCGGCGGCCTGGGAGCCGGCGTTCAGCGACGGCTGGCACGGCTGGTGGCACATCCGTGACGGGCAGGCTCAACCGGGCGGACCGGTGACTGCGGTCTCGCGGAGTGCCGACAAGCTGGACATTTTCGTGGTCGGCACCGACAACACGACGTACACGGCCGCGTGGGAGCCGGCCTTCACCGACGGGTGGCACGGCTGGTGGAACCTCAACGGCGGCAGGGCCGCGCACGGGTCACCGATCACCTGCGTGAGTCGGCGCCCGGACTTTCTCGACGTGTTCGTCGTCGGCCTTGACGGCCGAGCCTATTCGGCGGCCTGGAGCCCGGGGCAGCCGTGGCTCGGCTGGTGGCCGATGGGCCGCTGAGCGGAGTCAGGGAAGAGGTGTCTGATGGGTGAACGTCTGCCGATTATCTACGTGCGGGGGTTCGGGGGAGGGCAGAGCGGCATCGACGCCGTCGTCGACGACCCCTTCTACGGGTTCAACGAGGGATCCACCCACATCCGGGTCGGGGCGCAGGGCCAGCCGAGCTTCTACCAGTACGAGGGCCCGATCCTTCGCCTGATGATCGAGCAGCAGTACAGGTTGCACGTGAAGGGCAGCCAGCAACAGGCGCTGATCGATGCCGGACCGGGCGAGCTGGACCCCGAGGCGCTGTGGGTGTACAGGTTCTACGACGAGAACGCCGGCACCTTCGGGCGGGAACCCAAGCCCTACGACATCGGCGAAGCCGCCAAGGGTCTCGTTGCCTTCATCCGCCTCGTCCGGGACAGGACGGTCGGGCAGCCGCGGGTCAACCTGGTGGCGCACTCGATGGGTGGGTTGATCTGCCGTACCGCCCTGCAACGCGAGATGCCCGACCCGCAGGCCGAGGTGTCGAAGCTGTGCACGATCGGTACGCCGCACGGAGGCATCGACCCCACGCTGGGCGGCGGTATCGGCGACTGGATCATCGACAAGTTCGGGCCGAACGGGTCCGACGTCTTCAGCCCGAACCACATGCAGGGCTACATGCTGCCCGACGGGTACGACCCCGCGGCCGATGTCGATCCGAAGACCGGGAAGTGGGACCCACGGATCATGGTCGGTGGTTTCCCGGTCAGCCGGGTGCTGAGCGTCGTCGGCACCAACGCCAAGGACTACCAGGCCGCGTACGGGTTGTCGGCGAAAGCCATGGGTGAACAGAGTGACGGCCTCGTGGCCATCCGCAACGCCTACGTTCGAGGTTCGGTCCGCGCTTACCTCCACCGGTCCCACTCCGGCCGCTTCGGTCTGGTGAACGCCGAAGAGACGTATCAGAACCTGCGCCGGTTCCTCTTCGGGACACTTCGGGTGGAGCTCGGGTTCGAAGATCTCGACCCGGCCAAGTTGGAGGGACGCGTATGGCAGGCCGATACGCGGTTGGCAATCCGCGGACTGCCCGTCCTCATGCACGAGCAGACTGCTGAACACCACTGCCCAGTGGATCTGCAGGCCCAGGCCCGAGAACAGCCCACCCCGATGGCTCCGGTACCCCTGGTCACCACCTTCCTGCTGCCCGGCGACAAGACGGTCTCCAGGTACGCCCTGCATCTCAAGGTGATCTCCCTCGAAGAGCAGGGGGGCATCTTCGGCTTCGGCGACCATCTGGAGCAGATCGGCGACTGGGAGGACACGCTGATCGTGGACGTCGAGGTCGGCGACGACGGCCTGGCGCGAGAGGTGCGTTGGCAGTGGAACAACGAACTGCCCGGGCGAATAGCCGAGACCCCGCAACTGCCCAACAAGCTCGACTGGGGTCC
>JALZMX010000077.1 GCA_030857985.1 Actinomycetota bacterium
ACCGGGAGCGGCGACGCGTTCTGCTGGCTCGACAACCGCAGGTAAGCCCGCCCGGATCCGGCCACCGCGTGCCGCAGCAGCGTCTCCGCTTCGTCTGGATGGCCCGGCACGTGCACGGACCAGTCCGGCAGTGTGTCGATCAGCGCGACGTCCTCAGGGCCCATGTGGGTGCGCCCACCGGCCGGCCAGTCGTAGGAGCCGCCGACGCTGACCAGGACCCCGCCCACGTCCTGGTGGCCGAAGTCCAGCTTGACCTGTTCGAACGCGCGCTCCACCAGGAACGCGTTGAAGGTGTGCACGATCGGTCGCATTCCGCTCAGGGCGAGCCCGGCGCCCACACTGACCAGCAGCTGCTCTCGGATGCCGACGTTGACCACCCGCTCCGGATGCCGTTCGGCGGCCTCGGTGAAGAGCTGGGCGGAGATGTCGGCGAGGACCACCGCGGTCGACAGGTCCTCGTCCAGAAGCTGGCTCGCGGTGGCCGCGAAGCGGGTGCGCATGTCCGTGGTCATGTCAGCTCTCCTTCTCGACCTCGGCGACGACGACCGACGGGCGTCCGGAGGTCCGCTGCTTCAGCGCGAGCTCCAGCTCGGCATGGTTGCGGCCGTCGACGCGTACGCCGTGCCAGCCCTCCACCGCGAACCGCTGCTCGATCCCGCCCGGCCAGCCGAGAGTCGCGGAGTCGTTGTCGACGACGACCACGGTGAGCGCGTCGAGCGCCGCGGCACCGGCGTAGGCGATGGCCTCGGCGTTGCTGCCCTCGTCGAGCTCGCCGTCTCCCACCAGGCACACGACTCGTGAACCGATGCCCTGTGCGCGCAGTCCGAGCGCGGTGCCCACCGCGAGTGGCAGGCCGTGTCCCAGCGAGCCGCTGGAGATCTCCACACCGGGGACGAGCACCCGGTCCGGGTGGTGACCCAACCGCGAGTCGAACGAACCGAAGCCGCGCAGCTCCTCGACCGGGATGAACCCGCGAGCCGCGAGCACCGCGTAGTAGGCCATCGGGCCATGGCCCTTGGAGAGGTAGAACCGGTCGCGCCACGGGTCGTCAGCGCTCACCGGGGTGACGTCGAGGATTCGGTCGTAGAGCACCCAGAGCACGTCGAGCGTGGAAGTCGCACTGACGGTGTGCTTCTCGTCGCCGGTCATCAGTGACATCAGGTCGTTGAGGTCGTGGTAGCCGAGGGTGTCTCCCGTCGAGCGGGGAAGTCCTTGTGATGAGGTCATAGAGCCCATGCTGCAAGTTGAAGCTAACTTTAGGTCAAGCGCTATGATTTGGGATGTGGCACAGACAACGCAGCACCTCGCCATCGGCGAGCTCGCCGCCCGTTCTGGTGCGGCCACGTCCACGTTGCGTTTCTACGAGGCACAGGGGCTGATCTGCGCGGAGCGCACTGCTGGGAATCAGCGCAGGTTCCACCGCAGCCAGCTGCGCCGGGTGGCCTTTGTCCGTTCGGCGCAACGTGTCGGCCTCACCCTGGACGAGATCCGGGAGGCGTTGTCGACGCTGCCGGACAACCGCACACCCACCAAGGCGGACTGGGCTCGGCTGTCCAGGTCGTGGCAGCACCGTCTCGACGCGCAGATCCGCGACCTGGAGCGGCTCAAGACTCAGCTGACCGGCTGCATCGGCTGCGGCTGCCTGTCGTTGCGACGGTGTGCGCTGTCCAACCCCGGCGACGTGCTCGCCGCCCGAGGACCGGGTGCGGTGCTGCTGCGCGACGACCCGGCACCGTCAGCGCGCCCATAGTCTGGCCACGTGCCTCTGCAGATCGTCGCCACGCGACCCGACCCGGCATTGGTCACGCTGCCGTGGCAGACGCCGCTGGAGGACTGGGCCGACTCGGTGCTGGTGCCGCTCCCCCGCGGCATCTCGCGACACGTCGTCCGGTTCGTCCGGCTGGGTGAGCACATCTACGCCGTCAAGGAGACCCGGGAGCGGATCGCGCTCGGCGAGTACCGCCTGCTGCGGGACCTGCGGCGGCTGGCGCTGCCGGCCGTGGAGCCGGTCGGAGTGGTCACCGGTCGGGCCACCACCGAGGGCGAGCCGATCGAGCCGGTCCTGGTGACCCGGCACCTGAACTACTCGCTGCCCTACCGGGCGCTGTTCTCCCGCGGGCTGCGCACGGACACCGCTCCCCGGCTGGTCGATGCCCTCGTCGTGCTGCTGACCCGCCTGCACCTCGCTGGCTTCTTCTGGGGTGACTGCAGCCTGTCCAACACGCTGTTCCGCCGCAGCGCCGGTGCGTTCGCGGCGTACCTCGTCGACGCCGAGACCGGCGAGCTGCACGACCAGTTGTCACCCGGGCAACGCGCCTACGACCTCGACATCGCCACCTCCAACCTGTTCGGCGAGATCCTCGACCTGCAGGCGGGCGGCTTCCTCGACGAGTCGCTCGACGCGCACGAGACCATCGCGATGCTGAGCCGGCGCTACCAGGAACTGTGGGTCGAGCTGACCGAGGCCGAGGAGTTCGGGACCGGGGAGATGTGGCACATCGAGCAGCGGATCCGCCGGCTGAACGACCTCGGCTTCGACATCGACGAGCTCGACATCGTCACCGACTGGGACGGCGCCACGGTGCGGATCCAGCCCAAGGTCGTCGACGCCGGTCACCACTCCCGCCGCCTGCAGGGTCTCACCGGGCTCGACGTCGAGGAGAACCAGGCGCGGCGGCTGCTCAACGACCTCGACGCCTACGCCGCCGCCAACGGCCTGCAGGGTGAGAGCGCGCCGATCGTCGCGCACGCGTGGCTCACCGACATCTTCGAACCGGTGGTGGCGATGGTGCCGCCCGGGCTGCGGGGCAAGCTCGAGCCGGCCGAGATCTTCCACGAGATCCTCGAGCACCGGTGGTACCTCTCGGAGCGGGCCGGCGGAGAGGTCGAGATCTTCCAGGCCACCCGGTCCTATGTCGACGACGTGCTGCGGACCAAGCCCGACACCGAGCTCACCCCGCCGATCTCGCCTGACGAAGCAGATCTCTCGCAATGACCATGCGCTGGATCTGGTTGGTGCCCTCGAAGATCTGCGTCACCTTCGCCTCCCGCATGTAGCGCTCGACCGGGAAGTCGCGGGTGTAGCCGTATCCGCCGAGCACCTGCACCGCATCGGTCGTCACCTTCATCGCCGCGTCGGTCGCCGTGAGTTTGGCGATCGCCGCCGACCGGCTGAACGGCCGGCCGGCATCACGGAGTCGAGCGGCGTGCAGGTAGGTCGCGCGGGCGCTCTCAACCGCGGCCGCCATGTCGGCGAGCAAGAACTGCAGGCCCTGGAACTCCCCGATCGCGCGGTCGAACTGCCGGCGCTCGGTGGCGTACTGGACCGCCACGTCGAGAGCCGCCTGCCCCAGCCCGACCGAGCAGGCGGCGATCCCCAGCCGACCCGAGTCGAGCGCCGACAATGCGATCCGCATTCCGTCGCCCTCGTCACCGAGGCGCCGCCAGGAGGGCAGCCGCACGTCCTCGAAGATGACCTGGGTCGTCGGAGAGCTGCTGAGTCCCATCTTCTTCTCCGGCGGACCGAACGACAGCCCGTCGAGCCCCGCCGGCACGTGGAACGTCGACAGGCCACGCCGAGGGTCGTCCGACGTACGCGCGAAGAGCAGGTAGAAGTCCGCCTGACCGCCCTGGCTGGTCCACGACTTGACGCCGTTGACGACGTAGTCGTCGCTGTCTCGGGTGGCCCTGGTGCGGATTGCGGAGACGTCGGAGCCGGCCTGCGACTCCGAGAGGCAGTAGGCGCCGAGCTGCTGGCCGCCGAGCATGTCCGGCAGCAGGATCTGGCACTGGTCCTCGTTGCCGTGCGCGGCCACGCCGTACGACGCGAGAGAGTGCACCGACACCGCCTCGCCGACCGACATCCACGCCGACGCGATCTCCTCCAGCACCTGCAGATACACCTCGAAAGGCTGGTCGCCGCCACCGAACTCCTCCGGAAACGGCAGCGCCAGCAGGCCGGCCTCGCCGAGCAGCCGGAAGACGTCGCGGGGAAACGTCTCGGCGGCCTCGTCGGCCGAGGCGCGTGGCGCCAGCTTGTCGGCGCAGATCTCCCGGGTCAGCGCGAGCAGGTCACGGGCATCGTCGGTGGGCAGCAGGCGGTCGACCGGCATGGCAGTCCTTCCTCGGGTCAGGTGCGATGGCGGGCGATCTCGTACAGCGCCACCCCGGCCGCCACCCCCGCGTTGAGCGACTCGGTGGTGCGTGTCATCGGGATCCGCAGCAGCACCTCGCAGCTCTCGCGCACGAGCCGCGCCAAGCCCTGCCCCTCCGAACCGACGACGAGCACCAGGTCCTCGGTCGCTGCGTCGAACCCGCCGATCTCGTCGGTGCCGTCCGCGGCCAGGCCGGCGACCACCAGACCCGCGTCGCGGTAGGTCCGCAGCTGCCGGGCCAGGTTGACCGCCCGTGCGACCGGCACCCGGGCCGCCGCTCCGGCCGAGGTCTTCCACGCGCTCGCGGTCATGCCGGCCGCGCGACGCTCGGGTACGACGACCCCGTGCGCGCCGAACGCGGCGGCCGAGCGGACGACGGCGCCGAGGTTGCGCGGGTCGGTCACGCTGTCGAGCGCGACGATCAACGCAGCCTCACCGGCTGCGCGGGCCCGATCGAGCAGCTCGTCGGGGTGCGCGTAGTCGTAGGCAGGCACCTTCAGGGCCAGTCCCTGGTGCACCGCCCCGCCGGTGAGCCGGTCCAGCTCGTGCCGTGACACCTCGAGCATCGAGACCCGACGGTCCGCGGCGACCCGGAACGCCTCACGAACCCGGTCGTCGCGTTCGGCGGTGTCGGCGACATACATCGTGGTGACCGGCACCTGTCCCTGCAGCGCCTCGACGACAGCGTTGCGCCCGGCCACCCATTCGGAGACGGCGGCCGGTTTCGACGTACGCCGCGGGCGCTTGTCCTGCGCACGGTCCTCCGACCGGGTGCGCTTGTGTGCTACGTGACCGACGCGGTCCTTTGCCTTTGGCGTCGGACCCTTGCCCTCCAGGCCCCGGCGCCGCCGGCCTCCCGAGCCCGCGGTCGGGTTGCCCTTGGTGGTCCTGCGCATCGCCCCGCGGCGCTCGCTGTTGCCCGGCATCAGGGTGCTCGGCCTTCCAGCGTCCAACGCGGGCCGCTCGGGGTGTCCGCGACCTCGATCCCGGCCGCCTGCAGCTGGTCGCGCACTTTGTCGGCGGCAGCGAAGTCCCGCCGCTCGCGGGCCTCCTGCCGCTGCTGCAGCAGGGCGCCGACGATCAGGTCCAGAGCCCCCCGAAGGCCCTGCTGCTCACCCCCTGAGCTGGTCGTCCAGGACGGCGACAGGGGATCGAGTCCGAGCAGGTTCAGCATCGTCCGCACGCAGCCCAGGTTGCCGCGCAGAGCCGCGGACGACCCGTCGGCCAGCAGCTTGTTGCCCTGCCGGACGTTGTCGTGGATGGCGGCGACCGCCGCCGGCGTGCCGAGGTCGTCGTCCATCGCGGCGGCGAAGTCGGCGCACAGCATCCCGGCCGGGGCGGCACCCTGCTCCGCGCGGTCGCCGCCGCCGGTCAGCTCGGCGGCCCGCTCGACGTACCCCTCGATCCGCCGGAAGGCCGCGGCCGCGTCGTCGAGCGCCTCGAACGAGAACTCGACGTGCGAGCGGTAGTGCGCCGCCACCAGGTAGTAGCGCAGCTCGATCGGCCGCACCCGCTGTACCACGGCGGGGACCAGTAGTGAGTTGCCGAGCGACTTGCCCATCTTCTCGCCGGAGGTGGTGATCCACGCGTTGTGCATCCAGTAGCGCGCGAACCGGTGGCCGGAGGCCTTGGACTGGGCGATCTCGTTCTCGTGGTGGGGGAACTGCAGGTCGATGCCCCCACCGTGGATGTCGAACTCCGACCCGAGGTACTTCTGCGCCATCGCCGAGCACTCCAGGTGCCAGCCGGGCCGGCCGCGTCCCCACGGGGTCGGCCAGGACGCCGTGGCCGGCTCGCTCGACTTGTGCCCCTTCCACAGGGCGAAGTCGTGCGGGTCACGCTTGCCGCGCGGGTCGGCGTCCTCGGCGGCCTGCATGTCGTCGAGCCGCTGGCCGGACAGTTCGCCGTACGACGGCCAGGAGCGCACGTCGAAGTAGACGTCCCCCGAGCCGTCCTCGGCGGCATAGGCGTGACCGGCCTCGACCAGCGCCGCGATCAGCTCCACCATCTCCGGCACATGCCCGGTGGCCCGGGGTTCATAGGTCGGCGGCAGGCAGCCGAGCGCGTCATAGGCGCTGGTGGCATTGCGCTCGTGCAGGTAGGCGTGCGCCCACCAGGGGCGCTGCTCCTCGGCGGACCTGAGCAGGACCTTGTCGTCGATGTCGGTGACGTTGCGGATGTAGGTGACCTGGTAGCCCCCGTGCTCGAGCCAGCGACGCAGTACGTCGAAGTTGACCCCGGACCTGATGTGGCCCACGTGCGGCTCGGACTGCACGGTCAGCCCGCAGAGGTAGAGCCCGACGTTGCCCTCGCTGAGCGGAACGAAGTCGCGGATCTGGCGCGAGGCGGTGTCGTAGAGGCGGAGCGTCACCCGCAAAGCCTACCGAGCGTCCCACCGGCCCCACCCCCTTCGCCACGAGGTTGCGCATCAGCACCACCTCGTCGCCCGGGGCGTTTGCCGGCGCGGACGCGCGCAGTAACGACTAGAGTGCGGTCCGTGCTGATTCGACGTCTCGCCTGGCTGGGCACCTCGGCGGTGCTCGCCGTGTCCGCTGCCGGGGCAGCCTCCGCTGGTTCGCCGACCGCAGCCGTCGGCACGCCGCCCGCCTCCGCGGCCGCTGACTCCCAACTGTCCGTACGCCACGTCGCGTACAAGCAGTGGGCCGACGGCGACGCACTTCGCCGGGGAACGCTCGCGGGCACCCGCGTGCGCAGGGGAGCTGTGCGCATCTTCGACCCCATCGGAGTACACAGCTACCGCGGGCGGCGATACGGCTTCGGCCGCTGGACCTCGCCCTGGGTCCGGCCAGGCTTCGGGCTGACGGAGGCGGTGCCGTCGTGGCGGGCCGCAACCCCTGCCGGCACCTGGATCTCGGTCGAGATGCGCGGCCGCACGCCACGCGGTCTGCTCTCGAGCTGGGACAGCCTTGGCAACTGGGCCGAGCACGACACCAAGTTTCGGCGCACGACTCTCGGCGCGCAGGTTGACGACCTGACCCGGGTGAGCGTCGACACGCTGCAGACCCAGGGCCGGTCCCGGCTCCACGCGTGGCAGCTGCGGGTGACCCTCTATCGGCGAGCGGGCTCGACCGTCTCCCCGCGGCTGCGGGGAGTCGGCTCGATGGTCTCGGCACTGCCCGATGGCGGCGACGCGGCGACGAGCCGTCCGGGTTCGGCCCGTGGCATCGTGCTCGACGTCCCGCGCTACTCGCAGATGGTCCATCGCGGGGAGTACCCGGAGTACAACAACGGCGGGCAGGCGTGGTGCAGCCCGACTTCGACGACCATGGTGCTGGCCTACTGGAACCGTCTTCCGGATCCGAGCGAGTACACCTGGGTCCGCGACGGCTACCGCGACCCCGAGGTGGCCCACGCCGCCCGCTACGCCTTCGACTACGGGTTCGACGGCGCCGGGAACTGGGCGTTCAACACCGCCTACGCCGGCCGTTACGGCACCTCCTCGTTCGTGACCCGGCTCCGATCCGTGCGGGAGGCCGAGCGCTTCATCAAGGCCGGCATCCCGCTGGTCGCCTCGATCTCGTTCGGGGCCGGCGAACTCGACAACTCGCCCATCCGCGGCACCAACGGTCACCTGCTGGTGATCCGCGGCTTTACCGAGCGCGGCAAGGTCGTCGTGAACGACCCGGCGGCGGAAAGCGCCAAGGGCGTAAGGCGGGTGTACCGGCGCGACCAGTTCGCCGACGCCTGGATCGGCGGATCCGGTGGCGTCGTCTACGTCGTACGGCCGGGCTCGACCCCGCTGCCCCGGCGTACCTCCGAACCCAACTGGTGAGCCCCGCACGTCGCAGATTCGATCAGGAGATGCCGTCCATGAGGGCGATGACGTCCGGAGACGAAAATGAGGGCGCCGGCCAGGGTGCCGAGCGTGCGGCCAACATCGACCTGCCGCGCTGCCTCGTTTGCGTTCCTGGTGACGTAGGCGCGGTAGGCCATGCCGTCCCAGTGCTCAGCGTCGATACTGGGCAGGCCTTGCGCTTTCGTGAGGACGTAACGGGCACCTGCTGCCGCAAGTCGGCGAGAACGACCAACCCGACCACGGCGACCTGCGCAATCCCGCTCTGCAGATCACTGATCTGGTCGGTCCCTGCCACCAGTGCGACGGTGCCGAAGAGACCGAGTAGGGCTGCCACACCTTCGCTCCATACCTTCGCCGTGGATTGAGCCTTGGTGAGTAGGTCGCGGTGGAACTCACGGGCAGCCTTGTCCCACTCATCTTGATGCTCGGGCGGAGGACGGCCGGTGCTCATCAACCACGCCCGTCGACGTGAACGGTGCTGGAGCCAGCCCCGACGCCGCAGCCGCTTGCTTGGCTGCTCGGACGTCCCTCATGGTCCGCCTGACACGCAGGGCCGACGGAACGTCGTCATTCCAGGAAGCCTTCGGCTCTGTTTCACTCATCTGCCCTCCCCTCTGAGCCACGGGGCCCACATCAGGTACGTCGTCAAGGGCTTCTTAGCCCGCGCCTAGTGCAGGCGACGGTGTCGATGTGTCAGCCGGTGAAGCCGTCGGGGGTCACATCGACTGCCTCGCGGTCTTTCTCCGGGCTGAGGTCGGTCCTTCTGCGGCCAACACCTGCCAGGGAGTACGCCGGGTCTACCGGTGCAGCCAGTTCGCCGACGCCGGGGCCGGCAGCTCGAACGGCGTCGTGTACGTCGTACGGCCGGCCTCGACCCCCTGATTGCCCCGGCGCACCCTCGAAGCCAACTCGTAAACCACTGCAGCCCACCCATCGATCCGTCGCGTTGGCCGACGAACTGCCACCGCACGCTACGTAGTTGTCGTCGCGGGTCGTCCACGACAACACCTACGTGGCGTGCGAGACAAGCGTGCTCACAAGTCGATGACATGGTGGCGGATGCACTCCCCGCCATCGACGAGATGCGCAATCTCGACGCGAGGAGGGTGGGATCCGCGCCGGCCGTCGGAGCGTCAGTGAAGATCGCTGGGGTCACGCAGATGGGTCTTGCGACCGCGGAGCGCCCGGTTGGCGATCCAGGTGATCGCCCACAGCACGACTCCGAGGACCAGCAGCAGGCCGGCGACCTCGTACTGCTCGCTCTCGCGCCCTGACAGCGGGGTTACCAGGTAGGCACAGGCCAGTGCCCCGATGACCGGAAGCGGCGTGGGCGCCCGAAAGTGGTCGTGCTCCTGCGGGTCCCGCCTCAGCACTAGGCAGGTGATGTTGACGACGGTGAAGACGGCCAGCAACAGCAATGCGGTGGTGCCCCCCAGGATCTCCACGGCGTTCTCGCTGGCGTTGCTGACGTAGGCGATCAGGCCCATCGCCAGCAGTGTCGTGAACAGGATCGAGGCCCACGGCGTGCGTCGGGTGGGGTGCACCTTGCCGAGTTGAGGAGGCAGCACGTCCTGCTTCGCCATGCCGTACAGCAGTCGGCTGGCCATCAGCATGTTGATCAGGGCGGAGTTCGCAACCGCGATCATCGAGATGAAGGGAAAGATCTGGTCCATCGGCAGGCCTGGGGCACCCGACTGGACCACGAGCAGCAGCGGTGTGTCGCTGTCGGCGAGGTCTCCGACCGGCACGATCGCTACCGCGGCTATCGATATCAACACGTAGATCAGGCCGGTGATGGACAGGCCGGTCAGCATGACCTTGGGGAAGATGCGAGACGGGTCCTTGGTCTCTTCTGCCATGTTGACCGAGTCCTCGAAGCCGACCATCGCGAAGAACGCCAGCGACGTGGCGGTCGTGACCGCCAGGAAGATGCTCTTGTCCTCTGGGGTGTCGAACGCGACGACGCTGGACCAGTCGGCGTCGCCACCGACGATCACCCAGAGCCCGACCAGGATGACGATCAGCAGACCTGTCAGCTCGACCAGGGTGAGCCCGACATTGGCCTTGACGCTCTCGCCGACGCCTCGGTAGTTGATGGCCGCGACGAGAGCCATGAACGCCACGGCGATGAGGAGCAGACCGCTGGTGCCCCAGTCGAGCCCGAGACCCGCGACCAGGTTGGACGCGAAGGCCTGCGAGGCCGTGGAGGCCGAGGTGATGCCCGAACTCATGACCGCAAAGGCGACCAGGAACGTGACGAAGTGGATGCCGAACGCCTTGTGGGTGTAGAGCGCGGCGCCGGCGGCCTGGGGGTACTTGGTCACCAGCTCCAGGTACGAGAAGGCGGTGACGAGAGCGACCGCAAAGGCGACCAGGAAGGGGAGCCAGGCGGCGCCCCCCACCTCGGCCGCCACCTGCCCGGTGAGCGCGTACACGCCGGTGCCGAGGATGTCGCCGATGATGAACAGCAAGAGCAGCTTGGTGCCCATGACCCGCCGAAGGGCGGGCTCGTCGTGCTCGGCTGGGCGTTCCTCGGAGCTCGTCACCTGACTCATTCGGGACTCCTCTCACGGCAAACTTCTCGTCGGAATGCGCGGTACGGCATCCAGCGTCGACCATGGAGGAGCGCACCGCAAGCACCATCGTGCGTGGGCGCGGCACAATCAGTGGGTGGTCGAACGGGTGCGGATTGTCGGCAACAGCGGCTCGGGCAAGACGCACTTCGCACGCCGGCTGGCGCTGCGGCTCGGTGTCCCGCACCTCGAGCTCGATGCGGTCCATCACCTGCCGGGCTGGCGCGAGGCACCTCTCGAGCAGTTCACCACTGACGTGCAGCGCTTCCTCGACGACAGCGAGCGCACTGCCGGCGGCTGGGTCGTTGACGGCAACTACGCGTCGCGGATCGGCGATCTCCTTGACACGCCCGACACCGTGGTCTGGCTGGACTACTCCAGGCGCCTCGTCATGACCCGGGTGGTTCGGCGTACCTTCGGTCGTCGGCTCCTGGCACGCGAGCTGTGGAACGGCAATCGCGAGCGCTGGCGCTCGATGCTCAGCACCGATCCGCACGAGAACATCATGCTGTGGGCATGGACCCGCCACGCGACGTACCGCGAGCGCTATCAGCAAGCCGCCGCGGCGGCAGCTCCGACGACCCGGTGGGTACGACTGCGCCACCGACGAGCGGCGGAGCGGTGGCTGCGCGAGCTCCCGCCCGGCACCGGCGCTACGTGACCGTGACGCTGATGGTGTGCCAGCCGGTGGCGCCGTCGGGGACGACGCCGACCTCGTCACCGGTTTGGGTGTAGCCGCTCGCGTCGGTCGCCCGGACCGACAGCAGGTGGTCGCCAGGTGTCGCCTCCCAGGCAAGGGCCCACTGGCGCCAGGTGTCCACGTTGGGCACCGCGGCCAACCGAGCCGGCTGCCACGGACCGTCGTCCACCCGCACCTCGACCCTCTCAACCCCGGTGTGCTGGGCCCAGGCGCTGCCGCCGACTGCGACCTGGCCGGCGCGGACCGTCGCCCCCGAGCGAGGTGCCTCGATCCGTGACTGCGTCTTGATCGGCCCGGTCGCCGACCAGCCGTTCTGGGTCCAGTACGCCGTGAAGTCCGCGAACCGGGTGACCTCGACGTCGACGATCCACTTCGTCGCCGACACGAAGCCGTACAGTCCCGGCACCACCATCCGAACCGGGAAGCCGTGCTCGACCGGCAGCGGCTCACCGTTCATCCCCACCGCGAACAACGCCCCACGGTTGTCGGTCAGCGCTTCGATCGGCGTACCGCAGTTCCACCCGTCGACCGAGGTCGACAGCACGGCGTCGGCGCCCTCCTGCACGCCTGCCTCCGCGAGCACGTCGGCGATGCGTACGCCGGACCAGCGCGCGTTGCCGATCAACGAGCCACCGACCTCGTTGGACACGCAGCACAACGTGATCCAGGCTTCGACGAGACCACGCCCCACCAGGTCGGCGTAGGTCAGGTCCAGCTCGCGGTCGACCAGCCCGTGCACGCGCAGCCGCCACTCCTCGGGAAGCAGCTGCGGCACGGCCAGCGCGGTGTCGATCCGGTAGAAGTCGTCGTTCGGCGTCAGCCACGGCTCCACTCCCGCGACCTCGACCCGCACCCCGTCCGGGACCACCGGAGACCGGAGACGCAGCGCCACCGTGCGCCTGGCCGCCTCGACCGCCTCGCGTCCGCCGAGTAGCAGCCGGCCGACGCCGGCGACGGCGACCGCACCGACCGCGACCGCACCTGCGCGCAGCAGGAACCCGCGCCGCGACACGGCGG
>JALZMX010000089.1 GCA_030857985.1 Actinomycetota bacterium
CTACGGCTACGCCAAGCAAGGCGCCGGCTACGGCTACTCCGGGGTGAAGGGCCTGAACGCGCTGATCGCGATCGCGAGCACCCCGCTGTCGGCGCCGGTGATCTGCGCGACCCGGCTGCGCAAGGGCAACACCAACTCTGCCCGCGGCGCGGCCCGACTGGTCGCCGACGCGCTCGTCGCGGCGAAGGCCGCCGGGGCTGGTGGCCCGCACGGCACCGGACTGATCATCCTGCGTGCCGACAGTGCCTTCTACAACCACGACGTGATCGCCGCTGCCCGCCGCGCCAAAGTACGGTTCTCGGTCACCGTCCGGATGAGTCCGGCCATCACCACGGCGATCAGCGGCATCGGCAGCGACGACTGGACGCCCATCAGCTACCCGGACGCGGTCTGGGACAACGACGAGCAGCGGCTCGTCAGCGACGCTGAGATCGCCGAGATCCCGTACACAGCGTTCACCAGCCGGCGCAAGGCCGACCACATCGCCGGGCGGCTGATCGTGCGACGCGTGAAACGCCTCAACCCCGCCAGCCCCAAGCCCAGAGCCGGCAAGGCCAAAGACGCCGTCTCGACCGCCGGCCAGCAGCAGGAGTTGTTCTCGCTCTACCGCTACCACGCGGTGTTCAGCGACAGCCCGCTGGTGCTGGTCCAGGCCGAGAAGGCCCATCGTGGGCACGCCATCATCGAGCAGGTCAACGCCGACCTGAAGCAGGGACCGTTGGCTCACCTACCCTCTGTTATCTTGAGTCGTCTTGTTGATCATGGCTGTGACCTGGGCGTTTGCGTCGTGGACGGTGTCGTCGACGTGAGTTGGGCGGGTCGCTGGTCAGCACGGTCCGATGAGTTGCGAGCCCTTGTTGTTGGGCGTGTCGCGACGACCTCTGGGGCCCAGGATCGCCGATGTGCGCTGTTCGCCGAGGGCCTGGGCCAGCGCGTCGCGTAGCTGGCGGTTGTCGCGTTCGAGGTGACCGATCCGTTCGGTGGCAGCCTCAAGGCGGCGCATCAGGGAGGTCTCCGAGGCTCGTTGCCGTTCGGGAGGCACGGTCGTGGCGGGCCGCTTTTGGTGGCGCGCTCGCAGCCGCTCGACCTCCTGACGCAGGTCGGTTTGGGCGTAGATCCAGGAACGGGAGACGCCGGCCTCGCGGGCCACGCTCTCGAAGCTGATCGGTCTGCCGGTGGCATCCAGCCG
The DNA here is from genome assembly GCA_030857985.1 of Actinomycetota bacterium. Classification (GTDB taxonomy): domain Bacteria; phylum Actinomycetota; class Actinomycetes; order Propionibacteriales; family Nocardioidaceae; genus JALZMX01. Next base: position 1,190 of record JALZMX010000089.1, read on the forward strand.
ACGCAGGGCGGCGACGGCTCGTCGCCTGGTCTGCTCGGCGCGTTGTTGCGCGGCGGTAATGAGATGGCGCGAGTTGTCAGCCCGCATCGGCCACCTCATCGTGGCTCTCGTCGGGGTCCACCGTTTCGACCTCGCTGATCACGCGGTCGAGGTTGGTGAGGACCTGCTGGTTCATCTCGAGCACGCGGGTGTGACCGCTGCACTCGGCTTGGTCGATGAGGGTCAGGGTTCGGCCGCGGTGCTCTCGCAGCTCGGGCAGGAACTCCGGGCCGGTCAGGAACACCGGACAGGTCAGGCAGGCGTTGGCGTGCGGGCAGCTCTTCTGCACCGGCAGGCCGCAGTACCCGTGCGGCAAGGTCTGAGTCGCGATGCCGTAGCGGGTCTTGGCCCACTGGGCCTGTGCCAGCGGACCGTCGGGGTCCAGGGTGACGCGTTCACCGTTGATGTTGACCTTGGTGGCTTGCTCCCACCTGCGGCGGACGGTCTGGTCGGTGATCCGGGCGTAGTGCGCCGTCATCTGCGTCGACTCGTGGTCGAGCAGGATCCGAACGACCTCTTGCGGGACGTCTCGGTTGATGAGTCGGCAGGCGAAGGTGTGCCGCCACTGGTGCGGCGTCAGCCGGGCCGGCTGGCCGTGCTCGTCGCGGACCTCGCAGTCGGCGAGCCACTTGGTGAGCATCATGCGGTAGCTGTAGTAGGTCAGCGGGCGTTGCCCGTTGGCGTTGCCGTGCGTCGCGGGGAACAGGTGCGGATGGGCCTCGGGCCAACGCGCGACGACACGCTGCTGCTGGCTGCGGATCTCCGCCTGGAGTTCCTCATCGATCGGGACGGCAGCCTCCCGTCGCATCTTGTGGTTGAAGTAGCGCAGGTAGGGAGCGCCTTGCCCGTCGTGGATCAAACAGTCGAAGGCCAGGGTGCAGCCGTCGGAGGCCCGCAGCCCGCACCTGATCAAGATCAGGGTCAGCAGCCGACCGTGCGGGTGCGGCCAACGGTCGAGGTTGGCGGGAGCTTCGACCTGCGCCATCACGAACTCGGCGAGCTGGCGGGACAGCCGGGGTGGTCGGCGCGGGATGTCGCCAGCAAAGAACACCGCGGTCGTGGGCAGCGAGTCGTCCCAGTCGTGCTGGCGGATCGCCTGAAAAAGCGCGCCGAGCGTCGTGATGCAATCGTCCTTGGCGCCGTCGCCGAAGGTCTGCGTACTGACCCAGGCCAGGTAGCGCTCCAACAAGGAACGGTCCAGGTCAGCAAGCGTCGTCACGTCGGCTGCGTGATGCTCGAGGAACATGCTGAACCGGGTCAGCGCGGTGACGTCGCTGACCACGGTGCCGACGGTGAGGCCAGAGCTCAGCCGCAGGCGGCACCAGCGCTTGGCCAACGCGCGCAACCATGGTTGCGACAGCCGATCGAAACGCAGCTGATTGCGGGCGTCAGTGGTGTGGCCGGCGTTGCGGGTCAGTCCCGGCAGGGTGTGCAACCGCCAGACGTCGCGGGGATACTCCACGTCCCAGCCGGTGCCGTCCCGCAGCATCTCGACGACCTCGTGGGCATGCAGCAGGAAGCCCTCATACCAGCCGCCGGACTTGTGGGTGCAGCGTTCCCGCCAGTGCTGCGCCTCGTAGTCGAGCAACGACACGACGCCACTGTTCGCGGCCAGCCGCAGCGCCCAGGTCACGACCGGCGGCGGGGCGGTGATCGTCTGCTGATCGTGGCGACACTGGACGGCGTACTGGAACTCCAGCTTCAGCTGTCCGGCCAGGGGGCGGAAGTCGATCCTGGCCTTGCCGCGCAGCAGGCAGTGCGCCTGGTACTGCTCAGGGTCGGGGCGGCCGAGTTGATGCCAGCGGGTGTGGTGGGACTTGCAGAACAGGTGCTTGTCGTTCTCGGCCCACACGTCGCAGAACGGCAGCTGGCACTCGGTCCGCCCGACCGCCGAGACAGCCGGAACGGTGCCGGCCCACCTGGCCGGGTCCGGCTCTTTCGAGGAGGTCCAGGTGCTGCGGTGCCGCATGCACAGTCCGAAGCCGCTGGTGCCGAACCGGCATCCCTTCACGGTGCACCGCGACAGCGCGCGTCGGCCGTTCAGTTCCGGGCCCGGCACGGCCGCGAAACTGGCGAGGTCGGGGCGGCCTTGCGCACGCCATCGGCTGCCGTGGGCAGGGCAAAGCCCGTACTCCCAGCCGGACCGGTCACAACCGTTCACCGAGCACGCTGGGCGTCCCAGCACCGGATCGCCCGGCGCGGGGACGTAGACATCGACGCGGAACTCCGGACGCACCGCGCTCAGGAGCTTCTCCAGCAGCCGGGTCGGGGCAGCCGCCGGTTGTTGGACGGGCGGGGTCACAGCTTCACCTCGCGGCCGGTGAACCAGCCCGCAGCCTCGAGCGTCCGGCGGGCATCCTCGACGCTCAGGTGGCCGTAGGTGTCGATCGTGGTGGTCACCGAGGCGTGCCCGAGGAGCTCCTTCACGCTCTCCATCCCGGCGCCTTTGCGCAGCAGCCAGGTCGCGTAGGTGTGACGGAAATGGTGCGGCCCGAAACTGATGCCGGTGCTGCGGCGCAGCCGCGTCACCAGGTCATAGACCGCCGGATAGCTCAGCGGATGCCCGTGCGGACGGCCCCACAAGTTGACGAACACGTAGTCCGAATCGAGGATCCCGTACTCGTTGTTGAGGTAGTCGGCATACAAGCGCATCAGCTCGGCGCTGGTCGGGATCGTCCGGGTCCGGCCGCCCTTCGCGCGCGCCCGGTTGTCGTTGCGTCGCGGCATCACCACCACCTGCCGTTCGGCGAGGTGCAGGTCCTCATGCCGGAGCCCGAGCGCCTCCCCGATCCGCATCCCGGTATCCAGCAGCACGGCGAACAACAGCCGGTCCCGCAAGTGCTGACAGGCGTCCAGGATCGCCTGCCCCTCAACCGTGGTGAGCACCTGCGGCCGTGGCACCGCCGCCGGCAGTGCGATCGTGCGGCGACGCTGCGGCGTGTTCTTGCTGATGTGCTGCAGGAACGGTCGATACGACGTCGCCGACGACCCACGGCGACCAGTCGCGGTCATCATGACCAACGAGGTCGCCAACGGCACCCCCAACCGCGCATGGAAGCCGCAGAACGAGGTCAACGCGGCGAGCTTGCGGTTCACACTCGCGCCGCTGCAGTGATGCTCGACCGTGGGCAGCACGCTGACCTGCCCGTCACGGCCGGCCGGTGGCAACCGCAGCCACCCGACGAAACTGGCGACGTCCTCCACCGACGCCGACCGCCAGTCCAGACCATGCAGGGCCAGGAAGGTGAACCAGTCCTTCAGGTCGTGCGCATACGCCTTGACGGTGTTCGGGGACCGCTCGACCGAGGCCAGATACGACAGGAACCGCTCGACTGGTTCGAGCGGGCCATGGTCCTCACCCAGCACCGTCCAGGACTCCAAACCTGAGCCCGGCATCACCACCCGCTGCACCCGCATCCGCGCCTCCGCCTCCGTGTTGGACGGCGGTAGGTAATCGCATCCACGACGCAGCTCGCTGAGCAGTCAGCCCTCGTCGTGCACGTGACGGACAGAGCAGGAAGGACTCCAGATAACCTCAGGCAACTTCATGGCCAACGCCGGCTGGCTCTCCCTGACCGTCATGGCCCACAACCTGGGCCGGGCCGTCGCCATCCTGGCCGGCCCCGACCTGCAACGGGCGACCGTAGCGACCCTGCGGCGCAAGGTGTTCACCATGCCCGGACGCCTGGTGCACAGCGGCCGACGACGACATCTGCGACTACCCGCCAACTGGCCGTGGGCCGAGGCGATCAGCACCGCACTCGCCTCGATCCACGCGATCCCGCTGCGCTGCTGAGCACCACCCCCGCACCGACGACCAGGACCTCGGAGAAGCCGGCAGACCGGCCGATCACGCACGCCCTCCGCCAGCCGAACACGGCGACAACGGACCGCCTCACGTCAGCCCCCGACCGCCAAGATCAACGGTGGATCCGGGCTTAGTTGCCTTCGACTGTGACCGTTGCGTCCGGTCGTCCAAGCGTCCCTAGGAGATAGTCATCGAGTTCGGTGACGTTGGCTGTGACCAGCGGGTCAACCGCTAGAACGGCACGGACGAGAGCCAACTCGTCCCGCAGGTTCTGGATTTGTTGCCGGTTGAGCACGACCGGCTCCGGGCCGCCCAGGAGCGGTAGCAGGTGAAGGTCGTAGCCGCTCCCGACTGCTACCAGGCGGTGGAAGAGCCGCTCGGGGAGCCAGACGGCGTCCTGGTCGTCTGGCCGCTGGAAGACACCCACCGGCTCGTCGTCGGTGTACGTCCGAAGGTCGAAGCGGTCGGCGTACCGCTCGGGGCCGGGGTGCATGTGGGGACGCTATCGGCACTCAGCCGCGCAGCAAGCCCCGGCGGACCGCCAGGGGCAAGAGCAGCGCGTTCAGCACGACGAGGACCGTCGGCACGATGACGTACTGCCAGGGGAAGCCGTAGTAGTCGTAGACGACGTTCTCGTTCAGCGGCGCATACGCGAACCAGCCGAACGCTGCATCGGGCGCAGCCCGATAGGTGACGTAGAGCGTCGCGGCTGCGGCCAAACCGTTCCCCAGCCCCAGCAGGAGCCCAAGCAGCACAAGGCGCTTCACGCCGTAGACGCTAGCGATTGCTGTCGTTCATTCGGACAGAACCGCAGGGCGACCTCCTGCCCTGCTGGGCGACGGGGCCCGCGCCTCAGGAGAGGACGGACCCGATCGCTTCTAGTCGCTCTGCTGTCGTACGCCCGAACGGGGTGGCCTCCCAACTCTGGAGCCGCTGCCCACCGCCGCCCAGGAAGGCACCAACTCCCGACGTGATGGGGACGATGAGGCCGTGTCGCTGGAGGACAGCCAGCAGCAGGTCGAGGTGCTCGGCCAAGCAGGGGTGGGCCAGGGCGAGCTGCTTGTTGTTGAGCGCGCTCACGGGCTCGTCGAACTCTGGACCGCCAGTGGTCAGGCCGAGCTCGTTCGCG
>JALZMX010000098.1 GCA_030857985.1 Actinomycetota bacterium
CTGCGCTCATCCGTGCCGTCCTCTCACCACTGTGCTCGCTCGGGGGTCGCTCGGGGTCACTCGGGACGCACGCTCATCCTGCCCGACCCGTGCTCACCCGCAACAACTGTCCGCTGCCCCGCACGCGGACATGGGCGTCACCGGCCGCCACGAACGCCGCCTGACCACGTCGCAGGCGGAGCCCGCCGCTGGCATCGGCGAGGTCGAAGGACCCGTCGGTGCAGCAGAAGATCTGTGGACCTGGTACGACGGGCAGGTCGTCCCCGGCGGCTTGCTCGATCAGGGCCAGCGCGAAGAGCGGGGTCGGCGGCGCGAAGACCTGCTCACAGCCGCGGCGAGACGCGACCACGGTCGAGGCTGGGTCGAGCCCGGTGTCGAGCGCCTCCGCCAGTGCGGTCACGTCGACGTGCTTCTCGGTCAGGCCGGCACGCAGGACGTTGTCGGAGTTGGCCTGCACCTCGACCGCCGTACCACGCAGATAGGTGTGCGGCTGACCGACCTGCACGAACATCGCCTCGCCCGGCGCGAGGACTCGCGGCTGCAGCAGCAGCGCCAGGGCCACCGCCGGATCGTCGGGGTAGCGGCGGACGAGGTCGCCGGCCACCTGCGCCGAGACGGACCAGTGTGGGTCCATGGTCAGGGACGTGCACCGCGCCGAGACGTCGGCGAGGAGCTCGGCGGCGGCGGGGCACGCCAGCAACCGAACCGTCACGTCGGCGAGGGCGGCCCGCCCGTGCAGACGCACTGCCTCGGCGGTCGGCATCAACGCGGGCACGGCGAGCGCGTCCAGCCACGCCGACATGTCCGCGAGCGGGCGGAAGCCGCACAGGACCGCGAACGGCTCCAGCGCGAACACCATCTCCGTCTTGGCCAGCGGGTCCGGGAAGTTGCGCCGGGGGTGGTCGCGACCAAGGCCGGCGCTGTTCTCGCTCTGGTGGCCCCGCTCGGCAATCGTCGCACCGGGGTGCACCTGCAGCGACAGCGGCTGCGCGACCGCGATCACCTTGGCCAGGAACGGCATCCGCTCGAGGGCTGCCCAGCCGGCGCCGAGACAGCCCGCCGGATCACTGGCGACCATCTCGCCCAACGGCACCGAGCGGTCACCCACCCGCACCGAAGAGGACAGCCGCTCGTGCGCGCCCAGCCACAGCTCGGCCTGCGGCTCCCCGTCGGCCGCGGTGCCGAGGAGGCGCGGGATGGCGTCGGCCGAACCCCACGCGCAGCGTCGGACCGGGTTGTCGAGGAGCTTCATCAGGCGCTGACCCTACGTCGGCTGGGGTCCACGGCGCTCACGGTTCCACCCGGCGGTGCAGACCGACCGCGAGATAGACCGCGGCATAGCTGCCGGTGGCCAGCAGCGAGGCGTAGCGGGCGACCTCGGCGCCCTCCGCTGCGGTGACGGTGTGCACACGCACGTCACGCGCGGCGCTCAGATGCAGCAACCGGCCGCGCTGCTCGCGTACGGCGGGCTCGTCCGCGCCGTCGTCGAGCACGATCAGCGCCGGGCGGAGCAGCACCTCGCCCGGGTCGGCGTAGGGGTCGGCGAACAGGTCGATGGCGTCTGTCGTGGTCAGGACCGGCAGCAGGTGCTCGGCGTCGGCTGCCAGCGCCGGCCGGCCGGACGTCCGGCGCATCCACTCGGCTACCCGCCGCGCCGCTCGGGCCGACAGCACCGAGCCGCCCCAGACCAGCGGCACCCGGTCACCGAGCATCAGCGCCAGGCCTTTCGCCGGGTTGGTGGCGACATCGCGCATCGGAGCGCACTCGATCGACACGTCGTCCAGAGCTGTGGCCACGGACTCCGCGTTGACCTCGGGACCCAGTCCGACCAGGTGCAGCGCCTGCAGCATCACCACGGCCGCCGCCAGGACGTCATCGGTCGAGGTCGGCAACACCGTCGTGTGGCGGCCCTGAGCGTGCTCGGCGAGCACCGAGTGTGGCGGGCACGCGACGATCAGCGCGCACCCCCGGCGTACCGCCTCGACCACCGCGGAGGCCGTGCCGGAGTCGCCGCCGTCCGGAGCCAGCACGACGACGAGGTCGAGCGCGCCGGCCCATCCCGGCAGACCGGGACCGGGCCAGGCGACGAATGGCACCGGGCACCACGGCTCCAGCACCGCCCGCAGGAGGCGGGCATCGGCACCGGCGACGACGAGAGCCCGCGGCGTCTCGTCGCGGCTCAGTGCCCCACCCGCGTCGGCGGCTGCGGTGACCTCCCGGCGGACCCGGGCGCCGGCCTCGGCCAACCGGCGCAATGCGGCGTCGGCTCCCGCCAGGGCCGCCTCGTCATCGAGCAGCGTGTCGTCGAACGGATCGGCCACCGGTCAGGCCTCGCTGGGACGTCGGGCCTCGTCGACGAGCAGCACCGGGATGTCGTCCCGCACGGGATAGGCCAGGCCGCAGCCGGTGCAGACCAGCTCGCTGTTGGCATCGTCGACGGCCAGCGTGGACCGGCAGGCGGGGCAGACGAGGATGTCGAGCAGGGCTGGGTCGAGGTTCATCAGGTGCTCCTGACCAGGCTGAGGACGCGATCGCGGACACGGGCCATGGTGGGCTCGTCGCAGCCCTCCACGTTGAGCCGCAGCAGCGGCTCGGTGTTGGACGCGCGGACGTTGAACCACCAGTCGGCGTGTTCCACGGTCAGCCCGTCGAGATGGTCGACGCTGACGCCGTGCTGCGCCGCGTACTCCTGCTCGACCCTGGCCACCACACCCGCCTGGTCGTCGACGCGGGTGTTGATCTCGCCGGACCCGGAGTAGGGCGAGAAGTCGGCGAGCAGCTGTGAGAGCGAGCGGTCACTGCCGGCCAGTGCCGCCATGGTGTGCAGGGCGGCGAGCATGCCGGAGTCGGCGCGCCAGAAGTCGCGGAAGTAGAAGTGCCCTGAGTGCTCCCCGCCGAAGATGGCCTCGGTCTCCGCCATGGTGGCCTTGATGAAGGAGTGACCGACGCGAGTCCGCTGGGGGGTGCCGCCGTGTGCGCGGACGATCTCGGGCACCGCGCGTGACGTGATGAGGTTGTAGATGATCGTGCTCCCCGGCTCGCGGTCGAGCTCGCGTACGGCGATCAGCGCGGTCAGCGCGGACGGCGGCACGATCTGCGCGCGCTCGTCCACGACGAAGCAGCGGTCGGCGTCGCCGTCGAACGCCAGCCCGACATCGGCGGCGTGCTCGCGGACCGCCCGTTGGAGGTCACGCAGGTTCTCGGCCTCGATCGGGTTGGCCTCGTGGTTGGGGAAGTTGCCGTCGAGCTCGAAGAAGAGCGGCACCAGCTCGACGTCGAGGTCGTCGAACACTGCGGGCACGGTGTGCCCGCCCATGCCGTTGCCCGCGTCGACGACGACCCGCAGCCGGCGTCCCGACACCGGGACCAGCGAGTGCAGGTGGGCGGCGTACTCACCGAGCAGGTCGCGGGACTCGACGCGGCCAGGTCGGCCCGGCAGAGCAGGCTCGACACCGGACTCGACGCTGGACTCGACCCGGGCCTGGATCTCGTCGAGCCCCGACTGCTGCCCGACCGGCGCCGCACCTGCGCGGCAGAGCTTGATGCCGTTGTAGCGGGCCGGATTGTGGCTCGCGGTGAACATGGCGCCGGGCACGTCGAGATGGCCGGAGGCGAAGTAGAGCTGGTCGGTCGAGGCCAGGCCGATGTCCACGACGTCGACGCCCGAGGCGGTCACGCCGCCGGCGAAGGCGGCCGCCAGCGGAGCCGACGACGGGCGCATGTCGCGACCGACGACCACCGCCCCGCCCCGCTCCGACACCCCGGTCACCGCCACGAAAGCGGCTCCGGTACGGCGGGCGATGTCCTCGTCGAGCTGGTCGGGGACGACGCCGCGCACGTCGTACGCCTTGAAGATCGCCGACAGGTCGGACACGCCTGCTCCTCGCTACACCCGCATGGTCGCCGGCGCTCGGCTCCGGCGTGACCGGTTCGGTCACCGCCGACAGTATCGCCGGGTCATGCGTCGGTGGCGCGCAGCACCCGCAGGTGCCCACGCCGACCGATCTCCATCGGGTCGGGACCGACGGGCGCCAGCGGACGGGGGCGGGCAGCCTCGCGCACGGCGTCGGCCAACGCCTCGAGGTCGTCGCTGGAGGGGCCGAGTGTGGCAGGGTCGGGCACCAGCCGCACGACCTCCCAGCCGCGAGGCGCCGTGAGACGCTGGGCATGTGCCGCGCACAGGTCGTAGCAGTGCGGCTCCGCGTAGACGGCGAGCGGGCCCAGGACGGCGGTCTGGTCGGAGTAGACGTAGGTCAGCGTGGCCGTCGCCGCGCACGCGCACGCCGGTCGGGTGCAACGGCGGCCAGGGCTCACGCGGGGACAGTATCCGGTCTCCGCCGCGGAGCCGCCCATTGAGCCTGCGTCGTTCACCGTGTCGTCCGCCACCCCCGACGCAGGTCAGTCCTCGTAACGCGGGTCGATCTCGTGCGGGTCGCGACCGAGCAGCTCGGCGACCCGCTCGACCAGCAGGGCCAGCACCAGCGCCGCGGTCTCGGCGCGTCCCGACACACGTCGTTCGACCGGTCGGCGAAACACCACGATCCGAGCCGGTTCGGTCCTGGTCGCCGCGACCAGGGTGGCGAGCGGCACGTCGTCACGCCAGTCCGGTGGGATCAGCGGAGCTTCCTCGACGCCGAACTCAACCGTGCCCCACGTCGCGCCCCAGCGCGGCTCGAGCTGAGCGACCAGGCTCAGCACCAGCTGATCGAACTGCTGCGCCCGGGTGCCCGGGAAACCTCCGCCGCGCGCCGAGAGCGACCCCGGCAGCGCGACCGGCCCACGCAGGCCGCGACCACGCCGGTCCCGACGCGGACCCCGGCGCCGCGGCGCCGGGCCGGGCGCGCTCACACGGCGTGTTTCTTCAGCTTGCGCCGCTCCCGCTCGGACATGCCGCCCCAGATGCCGAACCGCTCGTCGTGGTTCAGGGCATACTCGAGACAGTCGGCCCGGACCTCGCAGGACAGGCAGACCTTCTTGGCCTCCCTGGTGGAGCCGCCCTTCTCGGGGAAGAACGCCTCCGGATCGGTCTGGGCGCACAGCGCCCGCTCCTGCCAGCTCAGCTCCTCGGCCTCGGTTTCGTGCAGTGCGCCGTCGAGCACGTCGAAGTCATGCATGGTGCTCGCCTCCTCGACCCTCGTCCCCAGATGGTGCGTCGCTGGGT
>JALZMX010000138.1 GCA_030857985.1 Actinomycetota bacterium
GACGCCGGCGACCCCATGCTGCTGGGCATCGGCATCTCGACGTTCACCGAGATGTGCGGCCTGGCCCCGTCCCGGGTGCTCGGCTCGCTGTCCTACGGCGCCGGCGGCTGGGAGGCGGCGCAGATCCGGATGCTGCCGACCGGCAAGGTCGAGGTCACGAGCGGCGCGACGCCACACGGGCAAGGCCATCACACCGCCTGGAGCCAGATCGTGGCCGACGCGCTCGGGGTGCCGTTCGAGGATGTGGAGGTCGTCACCGGCGACACCGACTCGACCCCGAAGGGCATGGACACCTACGGCTCGCGCTCTCTGGTCGTCGGCGGCGTCGCGATCCACAAGGCGACCGGCAAGGTGCTGGAGAAGGCCAAGCGGATCGCCGCCCACCTGCTCGAAGCCGCCGAGGGCGATGTCGAGTTCTCCGGCGGGACGTTCTCGGTCAAGGGCTCACCGGAGGCGACCATGACGATCCAGCAGGTTGCGCTCGCGACCTTTGCGGCGCACAACCTGCCCGACGGCATGGAGCCCTCGCTCGACAGCGACTACGTCTACGACCCGGAGAACTTTTCCTACCCGCACGGCACCCATTTGTGCGCGGTCGAGATCGACAGCGAGTCCGGTTTCACGACGATCCGCAAGTACGTCTGCGTGGACGACATCGGCAAGATCGTCAATCCGGTCATCGTCGAGGGTCAGGTCCACGGCGGGCTCGCGCAGGGCATCGCGCAGGCGCTCTACGAGGAGGCGGTCTACGACGCCGAGGGCAACCTGACGACCGGCTCGCTGGTCGACTACCTGGTGCCCGCCGCGCCCGACCTGCCGCACTTCGACACCGGCCGGACCGAGACCCCGGCGACCAGCAACCCGCTGGGCGTCAAGGGTGTCGGTGAGGCGGGGACCATCGCCTCGACCCCCGCGGTGATGAACGCGATCCACGACGCCCTGCGCCCCTTCGGCGTGCAGGACATCGCCATGCCGGCCACCCCGGAACGGGTCTGGCGGGCGCTGCGTCACGACGACGGGACGCCGCGCGACTCCTCGGGCACCGTCGCGTACGGCGGCGCTTCCACCTCGACCACCGCCGGAGGTGCCGAATGATCCCCGCCGCGTTCGACTACGTCGCGCCGACCTCGCTGGCGGAGGCGGTCACCGCGCTGTCCGAGGCCGGTGAGGACGCCAAGATCCTCGCCGGGGGACAGAGCCTCATCCCCGTGCTGCGCCTTCGGCTGGCCTTCCCGACGACGCTGGTCGACCTCGGCAAGGTCGACGAGCTGCGCGGGGTCCGCGAGGACGGGGACAGCCTCGTCCTCGGTGCGATGACCCGGCACAGCGAGGTGATGGAGGACCCGCTGGTACGGCAGTACGCCGGGCTGCTCGCCGAGGCCACCGCCACGGTGGCCGACCCCGCCGTCCGTCACCGCGGCACCTTCGGCGGGGCGCTCGCCCACGCCGACCCGGCCGGGGACCTCGCGGCCGTCGCGCTGGCGCTCGACGCCGAGCTGGTCGCCGAGGGCCCGGGTGGTCGGCGCACCATCGCGGCGAAGGACTTCTTCCTCGACTATCTCGAGACGGCCCTGTCCCCGGACGAGATCCTCTCGGCAGTAAGGATTCCCAAGCTCGAGGGCTCGTGGGGAGTGCGCTACGAGAAGTTCAATCGGGTCGCGCAGGCCTGGGCGATCGTCGGCGTGGCCGCGGCCGTGCGCATGGACGGCGGCGCCATCGCCGAGGCGCGGATCGGGCTGACCAACATGGGTGCGACGCCGGTCCGGGCGAGCTCGGTGGAGGGCACGCTGGTCGGTGCCGCCGACCGGGCCGCGGTTCAGGAAGCTGCCTCGTCGGCAGCGGAGGGCACCAGCCCGCCGTCCGACCTCGGTGGCCAGGCCGACTACCGCCAGCACCTCGCGAGCGTGCTCACCGCGCGCGCTGTCACGGCAGCCGCCGGACTGACCAGTTGACAGTGATGGGCCGCTGACGGGAACTGGATCGCGGCCCCGGCGGGGCCTGCTCCCTTCCGGGGTGCGGGATCCCGCCGGGCTCGGTCGGCTGCTCGCCGGGGCAGGCTACTTCGCCGACGAGGGCGTGGCGACGGCGGCGTACCTCGCCCTTGCCCTGTCCCGCCCGCTGTTCCTCGAAGGTGAGGCCGGTGTCGGCAAGACCTCGCTGGCCACGGCGCTGGCGAAGGTCGTCGGAGCCGACGTGCTGCGACTGCAGTGCTACGAGGGCATCGACGCCAGCCAGGCGTTGTACGACTGGGACTTCCCGCGCCAGCTCCTGCACCTGCGGGCCGCCGAGGCGGCCGGGGACGCGAACGCCGACCGGCTGGAGGCCGAGGTCTACAGCCGGCGATTTCTGCTGGCCCGCCCACTGCTCGCCGCCCTCGAGACCTCGCCGGCCGTCCTGCTCGTCGATGAGATCGACCGGGCGGACGACGAGTTCGAGGCGTTCCTGCTGGAGGTGCTCAGCGATTACACGGTCACGGTGCCCGAGCTCGGGACGGTGCGCGCCGAGGTGGCGCCGGTCGTCGTCGTCACGAGCAACCGCACCCGCGAGGTGCACGACGCGCTCAAACGGCGCTGCCTGTATCACTGGGTGGAGCACCCCGACTTCGAGCGCGAGGTCACGATCGTCCGGCAGCGGGTGCCCGAGGCCTCCGCTGCGCTGGCCGAGCAGGTCGCCCGGGCGGTCGCGGTGCTGCGCTCGGAGGACCTGCTCAAGACCCCCGGGGTCGCCGAGACCATCGACTGGACGCAGGCGCTGGTCGCGCTCGGCGCCGAGCGGCTCGACGCCGGCATGGCGACGGCGACACTCGGGGCGGTGCTGAAGTACCGCGAGGACCTGCTGCACGCCGGCCGCCTCGACGTCCAGCAGCGCATCGCGGTCGCGGTGCTCGGTGGCTGAGCCCTACGACGCGGTCGACAGCCTGGTCGGACTGGCCGCCACGCTGCGCGGCATGGGGGTGGCGGCCTCGCCCGACCGGGTCAGCGCGGCGGTCTCGGCACTGGCGCAGCTCGACCCGATGCGGCGGGCCGACGTCTACTGGGCCGGACGGCTCACGCTGTGTGGCTCGGCAGGGGATCTGCCCCGCTACGACAGTGCTTTCGAGGCCTATTTCGGCGACCGGCCGGGCTCGGTCGTCCGACGCCAGCGGCTGACGAAGAAGTTGCTACGCCTGGTCGCCGAGGCCGGCGGAGGGACCGGCGAGCAGGACGATCAGCTGCCGCCCCAGTCGCTGAGCGCCGCAGCGAGCGGCGCCGAGCAACTGCGCCACCGCGATGTCAGCGCGATGACGCCGGCCGAGCTCGAGCAGCTGCACCTTCTGCTCGTCGCGCTGCGACTGCCGGGCGAGCGCCGGGTCACCCGCCGTC
>JALZMX010000192.1 GCA_030857985.1 Actinomycetota bacterium
GCCGCGGCCGACGACGGCGACGAGGCGTCCGAGGACGGCTTCCCCTGGTCGTTGGTGGTGATCGCCGCGTTGGTGGCTCTGCTCGGTGGCGCCGCCGTCGCCCTCTCCCGCCGCCGCACCTGACTGGCTGCCGCCGAGCCAGCCATGCGCCCAGTCCATCTGCCGTCGTACTCCCGGAGCCTGCACCCGGGAGCCTGGTGGGTTTGGGCTCTCGGCCTGGCCGCGGCGGCCAGCCGCACCACCAACCCGGTGATCCTTCTCCTCGTGCTCGCCGTCTCCGGGCTGGTGGTGGCGGCTCGGCGCACCGACGCGCCCTGGGCCAACGCGTACGCCGCGTTCCTCAAGCTCGGCCTGATCGTGATCGCGATCCGGGTGGTGCTGCAGGCGCTGCTGTCGGACAGCGCGCAGGGGGTCACGGTGCTGTTCACCCTGCCCGAGCTTCCGCTGCCGGAGTCCTTCGCCGGTATCAGCCTGGGCGGCATGGTCACCGCCGAGGCGGTGTTGCGCGCGTTCTACGACGGGCTGCAGCTGGCCACGATCCTGTGCTGCATCGGTGCCGCCAACGCCCTGGCCAGTGCCCGCCGGTTGCTGCGCTGCATGCCGGGCGCGCTGTACGAGGTCGCGGTCGCCACCGTGGTGGCGCTGACCTTCGCCCCCCAGCTGGTCAGCGATGCCAGCCGGGTGCGGGCGGCGCACCGGTTGCGCGGGCATGAAGGCATCAGGTTGCGCTCACTCGGGCGTACGGCGATGCCGGTGCTCGAGGGCGCCCTGGAACGGTCGGTGGAGCTGGCCGCGGCGATGGACTCGCGTGGCTACGGACGCACCACCGACACCAGCCGGGCCTCGCGGCGCACCACCGTCGCCCTCGTCTTCGGCGGTCTGCTCGGGATCTGCGTCGGTGTCTACGGTCTGCTCGACAACAGCGCATCGGCGTTGCTGGGACTGCCGAGCCTGCTCGTCGGCGCGCTCCTCGCCACCCTGGGCCTTGCGGTGGGCGGCCGACGCACCCGGCGTACGCGCTATCGCCCCGACCCGTGGGCGCTGCCGGAGTGGGTGGTCGCCGGCAGCGGTGCCGCCACCGCCGCCGCGCTCTTCTACACCGGCGCAGCGGACCCGGCGGCGCTCCGGCTGCCGTCACCGCTCACGGTCCCGCCTGTGCCCGTCATTGCCACGGTGGGAGTGCTGCTGGCACTGCTGCCCGCCTGCGTCTCACCCCAGCCGAGCGCGAAAGCGCCGGAGGTGATCGCGTGATCGACTTCGACCGGGTCGGTGTGACCTACTCCGGTGCCCTGGCGCCGGTGCTCGACGACGTCACGCTGCACATCGCCGAAGGTGAGCTCTGCCTCGTCATCGGGCGCACCGGGTCGGGCAAGTCGACCCTGTTGCGCGCGATCAACGGACTCGTCCCGCACTTCACCGGTGGCCGGCTCACCGGCCGGGTCGTGGTCGACGGGCGCGACACCCGCACCCACCGGCCTCGCGATCTCGCCGACGTCGTCGGCGTCGTGGGTCAGGACCCGCCGGCAGGCTTCGTCACCGACGTCGTCGAGGACGAGCTGGCCTACGGAATGGAGTCACTGGGTCTGCCGCACGACGTCATGCGCAAGCGGGTCGAGGAGACGCTGGACGTGCTCGGCCTGTCCGCAGTGCGGCAGCGCCCATTGGCGGCTCTGTCCGGCGGTGAGCAGCAGCGGGTGGCGATCGGCTCGGTGCTGACGACCCACCCTCGCGTGCTCGTCCTCGACGAGCCGACCAGCGCGCTCGACCCGCAGGCAGCGGAGGAGGTGCTGGCTACCCTGACCCGGCTCGTGCACGACCTCGGACTCACCGTCGTGCTGGCCGAGCACCGGCTCGAACGGGTCGTGCAGTACGCCGACCGGATCGTGCTCGTCCCCGGTGACGGTGAGCCGGTGGTCGCCGGCACCACCGAGGAGGTGATGGCGACCTCTCCGCTGGCTCCGCCGGTCGTCGAGCTCGGCCGGTTGGCCGGGTGGTCGCCGCTGCCGTTGTCGGTGCGCGACGCCCGGCGTCGAGCCTCAGTTCTGCGCGAGCGGCTTGTCCCCCACAGACCCACACAGAAAGCCGCGGCCGCGGCGAGCGGTACGCCGTTGGCACAGCTGCGCGCGGTCGTGGTCAGCTACCGCGGCATCGCTGCCCTGCGCGGTGTGGACCTCACCCTTCGGGCCGGCGAGGTGGTGGCGCTGATGGGCCGCAACGGCGCGGGCAAGTCCACGCTGTTGTCCGCGCTGGTAGGACTGGTCACACCGGCCTCCGGGCGGATCACGGTCGGTGGACAGGTGCCCGCCGACACCGGCGTGCGCACGCTGATGCGCAGCGTTGGCCTGGTCCCGCAGGAGCCGGGAGACCTGCTGTACGCCGACTCGGTCGCCGCCGAGTGCCGGCTGGCCGACGAGGACGCCGGCGTACCCTCCGGCAACTGCCGCGCGCTCTTCGAGCGGCTGGCCCCGGCGGTGCCGGACGACCGCCATCCCCGCGACCTCTCCGAGGGCCAGCGGCTCACCCTCGCGCTGGCGATCGTGCTGACCGCACGTCCTTCCCTGATCCTGCTCGACGAGCCGACCAGGGGTCTGGACTACGGCGCCAAGCGGCGGCTGATCTCGGCCCTGCGTTCGCTGGCGGCCGAAGGACTCGGCGTCTTCCTCGCCACCCACGACGTGGAGCTCGTCGCGGAGGTGAGCAACCGGGTCGTCGTACTCGGTGACGGCGAGATCGTGGCCGACGGGGCCACCGCGGACGTGGTCGTCGCCTCGCCTGCGTTCGCTCCGCAGGTCGCCAAGGTGCTGGCCCCGCAACGCTGGCTCACGGTGGCCGACGTCGCAACCGCCCTGGAGACGGCGTCGTGAGCAGCGTCCCCCGGTCGCCGCGGCCCGACCTGGTGGCGATGCACTGGCGCTCCGCGCTGGTGCTGGCGATCGTGTCGGCAGTCGGGCTGGTCGCGTTCGGCTGGCCGTTGTTCACCGATCCGGGCAGCGCGCTCGGCACCTCGCACTCCGCCGATGCGCCGTGGCTGTTCGTCCTGCTGCTGCCGCTGCTCGCCGCGATCGTGCTGGCCGAGCTGACCGAGGGAGGGCTGGACGCGAAGTCGGTCGCCGTGCTCGGCCTGCTCGCCTCGGTCGGGGCCGCGCTGCGTGCGCTGGGGCCGGGCACCGCCGGCCTGGAGCCGAGCTTCCTGGTGGTGCTGCTGGGGGGGCGGGTGTTCGGTCGGGGGTTCGGCTTCGTGCTCGGTGCGCTGACCGTCTTCGCCGGTGCTCTGGTGACCGGCGGCGTCGGGCCGTGGCTGCCGTTCCAGATGTTCGGGCTGGCCTGGGTCGGATTCCTCGCCGGCTGCCTCCCGGCGGCGCGCGGGCGCACCGAGATCTGGCTGCTTGCCGCGTTCGCGCTGGTCGCGGGACTGGCCTACGGACTGCTGATCAACCTGTGGTTCTGGCCGTTCGCAAGCTATGCACCAGAGCTCTCCTACGTCGCCGGCGACCCGCTGGCCGACAACCTGCACCGCTATCTCGTCTTCTGGTTGACCACCTCGCTCGGCTGGGACGTGCCACGAGGCGTGCTGACGATGCTGCTCGTGCTGTTCGCCGGGCGCCCGGTGCTGGCGGCGCTGCGCCGTGGCGCGCGGCGGGCGGCCTTCGACGTCCCCGTCGAGTTCGAGCCCCGACCCGCGACGGAGGTCAGCCGGTCCTGACGCCAGCCTGCACGAAGGGCGGCCGGACCACCTCGAACTCCGCAGCGCGCCCACGAACGTCGATGCAGACCCGGTGCCCCTCACCGACGGAGGAGTCGAGAAGTGCCAGGCCGATGCCCACCCGGCGGGTCGGGGAGAACGTCCCCGACGTCACTTCTCCCACCGGCGCACCGCCGGGACCGGCGACCGGCATGTGCGGTCGCGGGATCCCGCGACCGGTCGCGACCAGGCCTCGCAGCACACGAGCCGAGCCGCGCTCACGCTCGGTGACGAGCGCCTCCCGACCCCAGAAGTCGTCCTTTTTCCAGCCGACCGCCCAGCCCAGCCGTGCCTGCACCGGGGTTGTCTGCACGGTGATGTCCTGCCCGTGCAGTGGGTATCCCATCTCGGTGCGCAGCGTGTCCCGCGCCCCCAGGCCGCAGGCCATGATGTCGTACGCCGAGCCGGCCGCGAGCAGCGCTTCCCACAGGGCGACGGCCGCTTCCCGGCGCACGACGAGCTCGTAGCCCCGCTCACCGGTGTAGCCGGTGCGGCACACCGTCACGCCCTCGCCACCGTGCTCAGCCTCGACGAACGACATGTAGTCGTGACCCACGGGCAGGCCGATCGCGTGCAGCGCTTCGTCGCTGCGCGGCCCTTGCACGGCGATCACCGCGAAGTCGCGGTGCTGGTCGGCCACCTCGATGCCGTCCGGCGCCTGCACGCGCAGCCGGCGCACCACCTCGGCCGCGTTGGCCGCGTTCGGGATCAGGAAGACCTCGTCCTGGGCGCGCAGGTAGGCGATCAGGTCATCGACGACGCCGCCGGAGTCGTCGCAGCACAGCGTGTACTGCGCCTGCCCCGGTCCGATCCGGCGCAGGTCGTTGCTGAGGCAACGGTTGACGAACTCGGTCGCGCCCCGGCCGCTGACCCGCGCCTTGCCGAGGTGGCTGACATCGAAGAGACCCACCGCTGTCCGCACCGCAGCGTGCTCCTTGAGGACACCGCCACCGGCGTACTCCACCGGCATCTCCCAACCGCCGAACGCGGCCGTCTTCGCACCGAGCGCCAGGTGGCGCTCGTGCAGCGGTGAAGTGAGCAGGTCACCCGGGTCGGCGGCGGCGTCGGTCATGGCCGCGACGTTAGCGCAGCAGTCCGGTCGCTACGGTTGGCCAGGTGACGACGACACACGAGACCACCATCGGCCTGCGCAAGGCCGCCGCCGCCAAGACCCGAGCCGCTGCGCTCGTCATCGGAGTGACCAAGACGGCCAAGGGGGTGCAACCCGCACCTGGCCCGTCCGAGGACGTGGCCAAGGCGTACGGACGTTCGTTTGCCGCCACCGTGAAGGCCCTCGGCGTGAAGGGGGAAGTCGGAGACGTCACCAAGCTGCCCGGCGGTGACGCGGTCAAGGCCGACGTCATCGCAGTGGTCGGACTCGGCGACGCCGACGACGACCTTTCGCTGGAGACGTTGCGACGCGCCACCGGCGCCGCCGTGCGCGCGCTGAGCGACTCCGCGACCATCGCGGTCGCGCTGCCTGCGGACACCCCCGAGCGGATTCGTGCGATCGGCGAGGCGGTGCTGCTCGGCGGCTACTCCTTCACTCGCTATCTCAGCGCCGACCAGCCGAAACCGGTCGAGGAGGTCGTGCTGCTCACCGATCTCGCCCGCAACAAGTCGGCACAGGAGGCGTTGGCGATCGCGCTGGTGGTCGGGCGTGCGGTCAACACCGCCCGGGACTGGGTCAACACCCCTGCGGGCGACCTCGATCCGGCGAGGTTCGCCGACGACGCGGTCGCGTTGGCGAAGGGCTCGGACGTGCGCGTCAGTGTGCTGGACGAGGATCAGCTGGCGCGGCAGGGCTACGGCGGCATCCTCGGCGTCGGCCAGGGCTCGGACCGCCCGCCGCGGCTGGTCACGCTGTCCTACCAGCCGAAGCGGAAGAAGGCCAAGACCCACCTCGCGTTGGTCGGCAAGGGGATCACCTTCGACTCCGGCGGCCTTTCGATCAAGCCGGCCGCGGGCATGATGACGATGAAGTGCGACATGTCCGGCGCCGCCGCGGTCGCGGCGGCGGTCTTCGCGATCGCCGAGCTCGGGCTGCCGATCCGGGTCACCGGTTATGCGGCGCTGGCCGAGAACATGCCGTCCGGCAAGGCCACCCGTCCCGGTGACGTGCTGGCGATGTACGGCGGCAAGACCGTCGAGGTGCTCAACACAGATGCCGAGGGACGTCTCGTACTCGCCGACGCGATCGCCACCGCCAGCGAGACCGCCCCCGACCTCATCGTCGACGTCGCCACCCTCACCGGTGCCTGCGTCGTCGCACTGGGGACTCGGATCTCCGGCGTGATGTCCAACGACGAGGAGCTGCTCGAGACGGTCCCGACGATCGCCGAGCGCGCGGGTGAGGCGATGTGGCCGCTGCCGATCTCGGCCGAGAAGGCCGAGAAGGTCAAGAGCTCGAAGATCGCCGACCTGATGCAGCATGACGTCGAGCGGTACGGCGGTGCGCTGTTCGCCGCCGCGTTCCTGCGCGAGTTCGTCGGCGAGGGGATCCCGTGGGCGCACCTCGACATCGCCGGGCCCGCGTTCAACGACGGGTCGCCGTGGGGCTACACCCCCAAGGGCGGGACCGGTGCCGCCGTACGCACGCTGATCCAGCTCGCCGCCGAGCGCGCGAACTCCACCGGCTGACACGTCGGCGCGCGCGGTCGGTCCGCTCCGGCCCGCGACCGACGGCTGCAAAGATCCCCGCTCAGAGGCCGCTGAGGTCGTCGGGTACGTCGAGCCGCTTGCGCTCGGCCGATTTGCGCCGGTTGTACTCGCGCATCCGAGCCGGATAGCCGACCACGGCCGCGTCATAGGACGGGATGCCGTGCTGATTGGCGAAGTCGTGCGCCCAGTCGGCCGAAGGTACGCGGCGGCGGGTCCACTCACCGTCGATGTCGACGAGCACCAGGGTCGTCTCGGTGACCGTCGTACGCGGCTCCACGAAGCCTTCGACACCGCGGCGCGAGCTCGCGAACTCCTCGAGGTGACGTGAGTCGTCGGACCCGGCCGAGCGCAGCGTGCCGGGCCGCTGGCCCCGGTGACGGAGACCGCGACGGCGCAACCATCGCATCACCATGGCGGAGCCCTCCTCCCTGCGGGTCGGCACCAGTGTCTCAGGGTGCGTTGCGGGGACCGTAGCGCATGGTGGGAGGATGGCCCGGCACCGAGACAGCAGCCCCACTTCGAGTCACGGAGGGAACCTGGTGGCGAACGCCGGCGACAGATTCGACGTGCTCGTGCTCGGAGGCGGCAGCGGAGGGTACGCCTGCGCGCTGCGGGCCGCAGAGCTGGGCCTCGACGTCGCGGTGGTGGAGAAGGACAAGCTCGGTGGGACCTGCCTGCACCTGGGCTGCATTCCGACCAAGGCGCTGCTGCACGCCGCCGAGGTGGCCGACTCCACCCGGGAGAGCGACCAGTTCGGCATCAAGGCGAGCCTCGAAGGCGTCGACATGCCGGGTGTCAACTCCTACAAGGACGGCGTCGTGCAGCGCCTCTTCACGGGGTTGCAGGGACTGGTCAAGAGCCGCGGCATCACGGTGATCGAGGGCCAGGGCCGCCTCGTCGGACCACGCACCGTCGAGGTGGAGGGCCAGCGGTATGACGGCAAGCACGTCGTGCTGGCCTCCGGCTCCTACCCCCGCTCGCTGCCCGGTCTGGAGGTCGACGGGCGCACGGTGCTCACCAGCGACCACGCGTTGGCGCTCGACCGCGTCCCGAGCAGCGTGATCGTGCTCGGCGGCGGCGTGATCGGGGTGGAGTTCGCCAGCGCCTGGAGGTCCTTCGGTGCCGAGGTGACCATCCTCGAGGCGCTGCCCCGACTCGTGCCCGCGGAGGACGAGTCGTCCTCCAAAGCGTTGGAGCGAGCCTTTCGCAAGCGCGGCATCGCGTTCATGACCGGTACGCCGTTCCAGAGCGTCGAATCACAGGACGACGGGGTCACCGTGACCACCAAGGGCGGTGACACGCTGCGGGCCGAGCTGCTGCTGGTGGCGGTCGGGCGTGGTCCCTCGACCTCGGGTCAAGGATTCGAGGAGCAGGGCATCGCGATGGAGCGCGGCTTTGTGCTGACCGACGAGCGTCTGCGCACCAACGTCGATGCGGTCTCTGCGGTCGGTGACATCGTGCCTGGTCTGCAGCTGGCACACCGCGGCTTCCAGCAGGGCGTCTTCGTGGCCGAGGACATCGCCGGCCTGGCGCCCACCCCGATCGACGAGACCGGCATCCCCCGGGTGACCTACTGCGAGCCCGAGGTCGCCTCGGTCGGGCTGAACGAGCTGGTGGCGCGCGAACGGTACGGCGACGAGATCGAGACCGTCAGCTTCGACCTCGGCGGAAATGGCAAGAGCCAAATCCTCAAGACCCAAGGCTTCGTCAAGCTGATCCGTCGTACCAATGGGCCTGTCGTCGGCGTCCACATGGTCGGTAGCCGGGTCGGCGAGCTGATCGGTGAGGCGCAGCTCATCTACAACTGGGAGGCGTTCCCCGAGGACGTGGCGCCGCTCATCCACATGCACCCGACGCAGAACGAGGCGCTCGGCGAGGCGCACCTCGCCCTTGCCGGCAAGCCTTTGCACGCCCACGTCTAGGCTGTCGACGCCACCACGAAGGAGCAGACGATCACGATGCCGTTCTCCGTAACCCTCCCCGCACTCGGCGAGAGCGTCACCGAAGGCACGATCACCCGCTGGCTCAAGCAGCCGGGCGACACCGTGGAGATGGACGAGCCGCTGCTCGAGGTGTCAACAGACAAGGTCGACACCGAGATCCCCTCTCCCGCCGCGGGGACGCTGCTCGAGGTCAAGGTGGGCGAGGACGAGACCGTCGAGGTCGGCGCCGAGCTCGCCGTGATCGGCGAGCCATCGGAGGGCGGCGACGGCGGTGACGACAGCTCCGGCGACTCCGAGGAACAGGAGTCCGGCGACTCCGAGGAACAGGAGTCCGACGACTCCGGGCAACAGGAGTCCGACGACGCGCAACAGGAATCCAACGGCGCGGAACCAGACTCCGCCCAAGAGCAGCAGCACGCGGATGCCGCGCCGGCTGGCCGCGACTCGGGCAGCGAGGACACCGGCGGCGAGGACACGGGCGGCGACAGCAGCGACAAAGGGGGCTCGACCGGCACGTCGGTCACCCTGCCGGCGCTCGGCGAGAGCGTGACCGAGGGCACCATCACCCGCTGGCTTAAGCAGGTCGGCGACAGCGTCGAGACCGACGAGCCACTGCTCGAGGTGTCCACCGACAAGGTCGACACCGAGATCCCGTCACCCACCTCCGGCACCCTGCTGGAGATCAAGGTCGGCGAGGACGAGACCGTCGAGGTCGGCGCCGAGCTGGCCGTGATCGGCTCCAAGGACGCCGCCCCCGCCCAGCAGGAGGCCGAGCCCTCGCCGGCCGAGGAGCAGCAGGAGGAGCCAGCACAGGAGCCGAGCGAGGAGCAGGAGCCAGAGCGGGAGGACGAGAAGGAAGCGCAGCCGGAGCCGGCGGCCGAGGCGCCCGCGCAGCAGGCGCCGAAGGACGACGCGCCCCAGGACGAGGCGCGGCAGGGAGCGCCCGAGGGGGAAGGCTCGCGGTCATACGTCACCCCGCTGGTGCGCAAGCTGGCCGCCCAGCACGACGTGGACCTGTCCGAACTCACCGGCAGCGGCGTCGGTGGACGCATCCGCAAGCAGGACGTGCTCGAGGCCGCAAAGGCCAAGGAGGAGTCGGCGAAGGCGCCTGCCCAGCAGCCGGCCCAGCAGTCGGCAGAGTCCACCGACGCGGGCGACGCGGCGCAGCCGGCGCCGAGTCCACTGCGCGGCAAGACCGAGAAGATGAGCAGGCTGCGCAAGGTCATCGCCGCACGCATGGTGGAGTCGTTGCAGACGTCGGCGCAGCTCACGACCGTGGTCGAGGTCGACGTCACGGGGATCGCCCGGCTGCGCGACCGGGTCAAGAACGACTTCGCGCAGCGTGAAGGCGTCAAGCTGTCCTTCCTGCCGTTCTTTGCCAAGGCGACGATCGATGCGCTGAAGACGCACCCGTCGCTCAACGCCGCGATCGACACCGAGAAGGGTGAGGTCACCTACTTCGACGCCGAGCACCTCAGCGTTGCGGTCGACACAGAACGCGGCCTCTTGACACCGGTGATCAAGGACGCCGGTGACCTGTCCATCGCCGGGTTGTCGCGCAAGATCGCCGACATCGCAGAGCGCACCCGGACCAACAAGATCACCCCCGACGAGCTGTCCGGTGGCACGTTCACCCTGACCAACACCGGCAGCCGTGGCGCGCTTTTCGACACGCCGATCATCAACCAGCCGCAGGTCGCCATCCTCGGCACCGGTTCGGTGGTGAAGCGGCCGGTGGTCATTGACGACGACAACCTCGGCGAGACGATCGCCGTGCGCCACATGGTCTACCTGGCCCTGACCTATGACCATCGCCTGGTCGACGGGGCCAACGCGGCGCGCTTCCTCGGCGAGGTCAAGCAGCGTCTGCAGGACGCCGCGTTCGACGTCTGAGCCTGGGCTTGACGAGGAGTCGGTACGGGCAAGGTGAACCCATGAGATTCGTCATCGCGGGTGCGTCCGGCTTTCTCGGTACGGCGTTGCGCGCCGCCCTCGCGGAGCGGGGCCATGAGGTGGTGCGACTGGTCCGGGCCGACTCACCGTCAGCGCTGGACTCTCGTTGGGATCCGTCCGCAGGGAGGGTCGACCGTGATCTGATCGGGGCGGCCGACGTCGTGGTCAACCTTGCCGGGGCACCGCTGGCTCGGCCATGGACGTCGTC
>JALZMX010000197.1 GCA_030857985.1 Actinomycetota bacterium
GTCCCGAGTCCCGGCACGACGCCGCGTGCGCGCAGCCGCTCGACCCGCTCGGTCAGCTCGGACCTGATGGCGCCCGCCGCTGCCTTGCCGTCGAGGATCTGTGCCGTCACGGCAGGTCAGTCTGCCACGCAGTCGTTCCGCGTCTCGCCGTGTCCTCGCGGCGGTTCGTAACCGGGCAGCAACGACATCCCGAAGACATCGTCCCGTGTCGCAGCTGACCGGTTCTGCAGCGCGGCATTGTGCGAGACCGTCACCGTCCACAGGGCGGGCGAACAGCGCCGACCGTGCGGCCGGACGTTGCACGCTCGTGGGATGCACAGTTCAGCCCATGGTGACGATGGCCACCCCGGTTCTGACGGTTCGGCGGCGCCGGTGCGCGGCCGAGTACGGCGTGCCGGTTGGCAGCGGGTCAGTCGCGGTCTGTACCGAAGGACCCTCGACCTGCCAGCCCTGTCGGAGGAGCTACGCAGCTGGCAACTGGTTCTGCCGGCGTCGGGTGCCTTCACTCACCTCAGCTCGGCCCAGGCGCGGGGGTGGTGGTTGCCGCCGCTGCCGGCTGATCTGCCGGTCTTCGCGGCCGTCCACGATGCCGACGGGCGGCCGCGTCGCGACGGCCTCTTGGTGTGCCGGCACACGCAGGTCATCGATGCAGATGACGACAACGGCATACGGCTGGCCACAGGCGCCGAGACTCTGCTGGCGGCGGCTCGCGACCTCGGCTTGCTCGATCTCGTCGTGCTCGCCGACGCGGCACTTCACCTCGGCGACTGCACCCTCGACGACCTGCACCCAACCGCGAATCGGCGGCGACGCGGCGCACCTGCACTCCGGCGTGCACTCGGCTACGTCGACGGCCGATCGGAGTCGGCATGGGAGTCGATGCTCCGCATGCTGCACGTGGCCTGCGACGTCCCTGTCGAGCCGCAGCGCGAGGTGGTCAACAGTGACGGCGAGTTCGTGGCCCGGGCAGATCTGTGGATCCCAGGCACGCGCCGAGTGCACGAGTACGACGGGGACGAGCACCGAGAGCGCAAGCGGCACGGCACAGACCTCAGGCGTGAACGCGCCCTTCAGCGGGCGGGCTACGCCCGCTACGGCTACACGTCGTCGGTGCTGCTGCGCCAGGCGGTGACGGTGCTCCGCGACGCCGACGACGCCCTCGGGCGACCGCACGAGCCGGACCGCATTTGCGTCTGGCATCGACTGCTGGCCGAGTCACTGTTCACAGCCGCTGGGACCGCGCGGTTGCGTGCCCGTTGGGGGTTGCCCCCCATGGAGTGCGGGGAAACCGGTCGGCAACGACATCCTCGGGGGGCCTGAGCCTGTCGTTGGTGACCGCTTTCGCGCCGCGGACCGGCACCCGGCCGGCCCCCGAACGCGCCACACGACGCGAAGGTCAGTGGAAGAAGTGGCGGGTGCCGGTGACGTACATCGTCAGGCCGGCCGCCTGCGCCGCCGCCACCACCTCCTCGTCGCGCACAGACCCGCCGGGTTGTACGACGGCCCGCACCCCCGCGTCGACCAGCACCTGCAGCCCGTCAGCGAACGGGAAGAACGCATCGGAGGCGGCCACCGACCCGGCCGACCGCTCCCCCGCGCGTGACACCGCCAGCCGGGCGGCGTCGACCCGGCTCACCTGGCCCATGCCGACGCCCACGGTGGCGCCAGCGCGGGCCAGCAGGATCGCGTTGGACTTCACCGCGCGGCACGCCCGCCAGGCGAACTCCAGGTCGGCGATCACCGCGGGCGACCCCGGGTCGCCGGCCGCCAACCGCCACGCCACCCGAGCGTCCCCGCCGGCATCGAGGGCGTCGCGCTCCTGCATCAGCAGGCCCCCGGAGATCGGCCGCATCTCGATCCCGCCGCGCGCGGCGTTGGCGCAGCGAAGCAGCCGGACGCTCTTCCTCGCCCGCAGCAGCGCGAGTGCCTCGTCGTCGTAGCCGGGCGCCACCACCACCTCGGTGAACACCTCCGCCACCTGCTCCGCCATTGCGGCCGTCACCGTCCGGTTCACCGCGATCACCCCTCCGAACGCCGACACCGGGTCGCAGGCGTGTGCGCGCAGGTGGGCGTGCGCGACATCGGTGCCGACGGCGATGCCGCACGGGTTGGCGTGCTTGACGATCGCGACCGCCGGGACGTCGAAGTCGTAGGCCGCCCGCCTGGCCGCGTCGGCGTCGACGTAGTTGTTGTAGGACATCTCCTTGCCGTGCAGCTGCTCGGCCTGCGCCAGACCGGGATGTGGCGCGAAGCCGGAGACGTAGAGAGCCCCGCGCTGGTGCGGGTTCTCCCCGTAGCGCAGCACCGCGGCCCGCTCCCAGGTGGCACCCACCCAGGCCGGCCAGCCGCTGCCGTCGCCGGTGTCGGTGACCACGTTGCCGATCCAGGAGGCCACGTTCACGTCGTACGTCGCGGTGTGCACGAAGGCCTCGGCGGCGAGCCGCCGGCGCTCGGCCAGGCTGAACCCGCCCCGCTGCAGGGCGCCCAGCACGTCGGCGTACCGGCTCGGCGAGACCACCACCGCCACGCTGGCGTGGTTCTTGGCCGCGGCGCGCACCATCGTGGGCCCGCCGATGTCGATCTGCTCGATGGACTCCTGGGCCGAGGCACCCGACATGACCGAGTCGACGAACGGATAGAGGTTGGCCACGACGAGGTCGAACGGCTCGATGCCCAGATCGGCGAGCTGGTCGCGGTGCGACTCCAGTCGCTGGTCGGCGAGGATCCCGGCGTGCACGCTGGGGTGCAGGGTCTTGACCCGGCCGTCGAGGCACTCGGGGAACCCGGTGAGCTCCTCCACCGCGGTCACCGGCACTCCGGCCGCGCTGATCCGGGCCGCGGTGGAGCCGGTGGACACGATCGCGACGTCCGCCTGGTGCAGGCCGCGGGCAAGGTCCTCCAGACCGGTCTTGTCGTAGACCGAGATCAACGCGCGCCGGAGCGCACGACGCTGCGATGCCGTCGAGTCGGTCGATGGCGGGTCGGACGATGCAGTGCTCACGAGCCGAACCGAACCTTTCTGTTGCAGAGGCTGAACCCGTCGCGGACCATCCGGCCCACGGCCTCGACGAGCATCGCGCGCTCGGCGACCTTGATCCGCTGGTGCAGCGAGTCCACGCTGTCGTCGTCGCACACCGGGACCGCGACCTGGGCCACGATCGGTCCGGAGTCGACGCCGGCGTCGACCACGAAGAGGGTTGCCCCGCTGACCTTGACACCGTGCTCCAGCGCTTCGCGCGGTCCGTGCATCC
The DNA here is from genome assembly GCA_030857985.1 of Actinomycetota bacterium. Lineage (GTDB taxonomy): Bacteria > Actinomycetota > Actinomycetes > Propionibacteriales > Nocardioidaceae > JALZMX01. The sequence goes on from JALZMX010000197.1 coordinate 3,252, forward strand.
CCGGGAATGCGGGCAGCAGCGCCGGGTGCGTGTTGACGGTGCGGCCGCCGAACTCGGCCAGGAAGGTGGGTCCGACGAGCCGCATGAAGCCGGCCAGCACCACCAGGTGCGGGCGGTACGACGCCACCGAGGCGGTGAGTGCGGCGTCCCACTGCTCGTGCGAACGGTGGTCGTGCACCCGGTGCGCGAACGTCGGTACCCCGGCCCGCTCGGCCCGGGCCAGCGCCTCTATCCCGCGGCGGTCGGCCCCGACCGCAACGACCCGGGCGCCGTAGGACTGATCGGCGCTGGCGTCGAGCAGCGCCTGCAGGTTGGTGCCGGTGCCCGAGGCGAGGACCACCAGTCGGGCGGGGAGCGCAGGCACCGGCCCACGATAGCGGTCAGCCGGCGACCCGACGCCTGCGACCCAGCCAGCGCAGCGCAGCGCCACCGACCGCCCCGCCGAGGCCGCAGCCAACCGCCGCGGTCAGCACGCAGGCGGGTACGTCGGGGCCGGTCTGGGCCAGCCGGCCGGGTCCCACCGCACCGGCGGCGAGCCCGGTGAGCAGGCCGATGGCGACGCCTCCGAGCAGGCCGGCCACGCCGCCACGCAGCCCCGCCTGGTCGAGCCCGAACACCGGGTCGTGGCGCAGCGTCACCGCGGCACCCACAGCCCCTGCGAGCACCGGGACCACGACCAGGGCAGCCGTCCATGCCGGGGGGACGCCAGACTCGGGGAGGGCAGCCAGCAGCGGGAAGTCGGGTACCGGACCGAGAGTGACACCGTCGGGTGCGACCAGGGTCCCGGCACCGAGGCTGAAACCTGGCCCGAGCAGGAACGAGACCGCGAGGAGTACGGCGTTGGGCAGCAGCAGCACACCGATCAGCGCGAGTATCGCGCCGCCCACCGGACCGGCGCGCAGCGAGTCGGCGGCATTCGCGGCCGCCGGGAAGTCGAGCACCAGCGAGGTGGTGACGAGGGCCGCACCGGCGGACACCATGACGAGCACGGTGGCGGCACCGCCGCGGGCCGCTGCCTGCACGGCGGCCGGCCAAGGCAGGAATGCGACACCCGTGCGCTCCCTGGCCGCGCGGAGCAGACCCGCACCCCCGGACAGCATCGAGACCGCCAGTGCACCGGCCCCGGAGCGCCAGGGAGACACCGCCACCGCATCGGTGCTCGCCAGCACGGACGTCACCACGGCGACGACCCCGTACGACGCGCTCAGCACCGCCGTGGCCACGACCACCGCCCGGGCGTCCAGCCGGCTGGTCGAGCGGCCCACCCATCGACCGGCCCGCCAGAGCATCGCGGCCGCCAGCAGGGTGAGCCCCAACGGTGCCGCCGTGACCTCCATGTCGACCGTCCGCAGCCCGGCTCCGTGGCCCAGCAACCACACGTCGGCGCCGGCACGGACAGCGGCAGGGACGTTGCCCGTCGTACCGGCGAACCAGCCGACGACGGCCACCGCGACGCAGAGGGCGAGCCCGGTCGCGAAGCAGGTGACCGCCGTGACCCCGGCCACCGGTGCCAGTCGCAACGCCGAGCCGCAGGTCGAGCCGCCGGTCGGGTTCCCAGTCTGGTCGGAGGTGGGGGGACGGTCCGGCGGGCGGAGTCGAAGATCGGTCATCGGCTCTATCGTCACCCGACCCACGGCCTCCCCTGCGCGGACACGCCGTGGGCTGCCGCTGCGGCACCCTGGCGCGTCCCCTACCGTCGATGCCGCCGGTGTTCAGTGTTCCCAGCCGAAGGTGTGCGAGACGTGAGCGGACCAAGTCGTGAGGACGCCGTACGCCGTGATGCGGCCGGGCCGATGACGTCGGTGCGTGACCGGTTCGTGCTGCCGGACGGGACCGTCTACCTCGACGGCAACTCCCTCGGCGCGTTGCCGCGCGGCGTCGCGGAGCGGGTACGTGAGGTGGTCGAGGACCAGTGGGGTCAGCAGCTGATCTCGTCCTGGAACGCAGCCGGCTGGATCGACCTGCCGAGGCGGGTCGGAGCCAAGATCGCCCGGCTCATCGGTGCCGATGCCGACGAGGTCGTGGTCACCGACTCGACTTCGGTCAACCTGTTCAAGCTGATCGTGGCGGCGGCCCGGTTGCGACCCGACCGCCGGGTGATCCTGATCGAGCCGTCGACCTTCCCGACCGACGCCTACATGGCCGCCTCCGTCGCCCGCATGCTGGGGCTCGAGCTGCGCTGGTGCGACCCGGGCGACCCGCTCGCGGCCGTCGATGACGACACCGCGGTGCTGTGCCTGACCCACGTCGACTTCCGCACCGGGCGGCTCTTCGACGCCGCGACGATCACCCGCGGCGTGCACGATGCCGGCGCGCTGATGCTGTGGGACCTGTGCCACACCGCCGGCGCGGTGCCGATCGACCTGCGCGGGATCGACGCCGACCTCGCGGTGGGCTGCTCCTACAAGTACCTCAACGGTGGACCGGGCGCACCGGCGTACTGCTTCGTCGCCCGGCGCCTGCAGGACACGATCGACCAGCCGCTGTCCGGTTGGTTCGGGCACGCCGAGCCGTTCACGATGGCCCGGGACTACGCCCCCGCGACGGGCGTGGCGCGGCTGCAGTCGGGCAGTCCGGTGATCGTCTCACTGGCGGCCCTCGACGCGGCGCTGGATGCGTTCGACGGGGTGCGGCCGGCCGACCTGCGCGCGGTTTCGGTGAGCCTGACGTCGCTGTTCATCGAGCTGGTCCAGGCGCGCACCGACCTGGAGGTCGTGTCGCCGCCGGTGCCGGAGCAGCGCGGCAGCCAGGTCTCTTTGCGGCATCCGCAGGCCTACGGCGTGGTGCAGGCACTGATCGCGCGTGGCGTGGTCGGAGACTTCCGTACGCCGGATCTGGCGCGTTTCGGCTTTGCCCCGATGTACGTCCGGCACGTCGACGTCTGGGATGCGGTCGAGCACCTCGTCGGCGTACTGCAGGACCGGGAGTTCGACGCCCCGGCGTACGTGAACCGCGCCGCTGTCACCTGATCCGCGCTCGGCCAGTGTTTGGCTGCGTCGCGGCCAGTTTCCTCGGCAACCTTTGGCCACACTGGGGCGTAGTACTGGGCGTAGGAACAGTGACAAAGCACTGAGAGCAGGGCGGCCATGGACGCAGAGGCGTTCGACGCGTTCTACAGCGCGTCGTTCTCACGCGTCGTCGGACAGGTCTACGCCATGTGCGGCAACTTCAGCGAGGCGCAGGACTGCGTGCAGGAGGCGTTCGTGCGGGCCTGGGACCACCGCAAGGCGCTGGAGACCGCATACGCTCCCGAGGCGTGGGTCCGCACCGTGGCCTGGCGGCTCGCGGTCAGCCGGTGGCGGCGTACCCGTCGCTCACTGCTGCCACCGGATCGCTCGAAGTCGCCGTCGGCACCGGCCGAGCCAGACATCCACCACACCGCGCTGGTGGCGGCGCTCAGGAAGATTCCGGAGGAGCAGCGCCGCGCCATCGTGCTGCATCATCTGTGCGACCTGCCCATCGCCGACATCGCCCAGGAGACCGGTGTCGCCGTCGGCACCGTGAAGGCACGCCTTTCGCGAGGTCGTGCCGCCCTCGCCGAGCTGCTCCGCGACGAACCGACCCGGGAGTCTCGTCATGTCTGACGTCGACCGCAACGACCCGCTGGCGCAGCTGCGCTCGCTGGCCGAGTCGGGGAGCAGGCGGGCCGCGCCGCTGCCGAGTGCCCGGGTGCGTGAGATGGGCGCCCGGCGGCACCGGCGGCGCATCGTTGCCACCGTGGTGGCCGCCAGCCTCGCCGTCGTGGTGGCCGCTGGTGGTGCGCTCGCCGCTGCCGACCAGCTGGTCGGCGCCCAGCGGCCCCAGCCGTCCACGCCGAGCGAGGCCGAGACGCCGAGCGAGCCGGAGCCCCCCGAGTCCGCGCCGCCGTCCGCCCCGACGCTGACGCAAGCCGACCTGGTCCTGGCCGACCAGCTGGGCCAGTACTTCGACCGCGGGTGGGCTGTGGTCGACACCCAGGAGGGTGTCGGCGCCGGCGTGGTCTCGGTCTGCCAGCGCGGCGGTCTCGACACGCTGGGTGATCCGATCGCCGCCTGGCGGCGGGACTTCGTGTGGAGGGGTGACGGCGAGCTCACGATCCGCTCGGCAGCGCTGGAGTTCGCCGACGAGGTCGCCGCCGGGGCGGCGTACCAGACACTTCGCTCGTGGATCGACTCGTGCCGCAGCGCCGTGCTCGACCGGGGCTTCGACCGCTTCGAGAGCGCAGGGACGTGGTACGACGTCGACGTCGCCGACGGCGAGGGCAGCTTCTACGCGCCCTACCTCTACGGTCCTGTCCCGGACCTGCCCGACTACGGCTACTGGGACTCACAAGGAGTGGTCCTGGTGGGCAACCGGGTGCTGCTGGTGTCGATGGTCGACCCGAACACCGAGTTTCACGTGTCCTACGACGACAACGACGACACCGGGCTGCCGCTGCACCCGTTCATCGACGCACTCCCGGCGGCGGCGACCCAGCTGACGGAGTGACAGAGTGGCCCGGTCAGTGAGGAGGGACGAGTGACACTCAGGATCGACTTGACGCTCGATTGCGCTAGTCCTACGAGCCAGGCGGAGTTCTGGAAGCTGGCGCTGGGATATGAGGATGAACCCCCACCACCCCCGTTCGCCACCGGGGAGGAGTGGCTGCAACAGTTCGGCCCCGCCGATGACGACGCGGACGACGGCGCCTGGCTCCGCGATCCGGCCGGAACGGGTCCTCGGCTGTCACTCCTGCAGGTGGCAGAACCGAAGACGGCGAAGAATCGGCTGCACATGGACGTTCGGGTGGCCGGCCAAGGCAGCCCGGACAAGCGCTGGGCGAGGATCACCGAGGCGGTCGATCAGCTGACCGCAGCCGGCGCGACGGCACTGCAGGAGTTCGCGGGCCACCACGTGGTGATGGCCGATCCCGAGGGCAACGAGTTCTGCGTCTGCTGAGCCGATGACAGGAACGCTGATGCGATCAGCGGGTCAGCGACCCGCTCGCTGCATCAGCGGGCGGCCCACCGTGGTGCGAAGAGTGGGGGAGCAAACATGCAGCTTGGGAGGATCTCCCGTGTCCCTGCACGGGCGATCCTCCTAACCTCGGCGCTCATCGCTGCAACGGCGTTCGGGTCGGGCTGGGGGCCGGTTCTGGGGGCGGCGACGGCGCTCTCAGCCGGAGACGGTCTCGCGCATCAGTCTGGCGGTCTCCGACGGCGTCTTGCCGACCTTGACGCCCGCGGCCTCGAGAGCCGACTTCTTCGCCTCGGCCGTACCCGACGAGCCGGAGACGATCGCGCCGGCGTGGCCCATCGTCTTGCCCTCGGGCGCGGTGAAACCGGCGACGTAGGCGACCACCGGCTTGGTCACGTGCGCCTGAACGTAGTCGGCCGCCCGCTCCTCGGCGTCCCCGCCGATCTCGCCGATGATCACGATCGCGTCGGTCTCGGGGTCGTCCTCGAAAGCCTGCAGGCAGTCGATGTGCGTGGTGCCCACGATCGGGTCACCTCCGATGCCGACACAGGTGGAGAAACCGATGTCGTTCAGCTCGAACATCATCTGGTAGGTCAACGTCCCCGACTTCGACACCAGGCCGATGCGACCGCCGCCGGTGATGTCGGCCGGGATGATCCCCGCGTTCGACTTGCCCGGTGACGCGATGCCGGGGCAGTTCGGGCCGATGATGCGCGACGTACCCCTGCTCTGGGCGTGCGCGAACAGCTCCGCGGTGTCGTGCACCGGCACCCCTTCGGTGATGACCACGACCAGCGGCATCGCCGCGTCGACCGCCTCGACCACAGCGTCCTTGGTGAACTTCGGCGGCACGAACACGACCGACACGTCGGCGCCGGTGGCCTTCATCGCCTCCTCGACGGTGCCGAAGACGGGCAGGGTGGTGCCGTCGAAGTCAGCCGACTCCCCGGCCTTGCGGGCATTGACGCCACCCGTCACCTGCGCGCCGGCGATGAGCATCCGGCGGGTGTGCTTCGAGCCCTCCGAGCCGGTCATGCCCTGGACGATGATCCTGCTGTTCTCAGTGAGGAAGATAGCCATCGCTCCTGCGCCCCTTACTTCGCCGCTGCCGCGAGCTCGGCCGCACGTCGCGCGGCACCGTCCATCGTGTCGACGCGTTCGACGCCGGGCAGGTCGGCCTCGTCCAGGATCCGTCGGCCCTCCTCGGCGTTGTTGCCGTCCAGGCGTACGACGAGCGGCTTGGTGACCTCGTCACCGCGCTCGGCCAGGAGCCGGAACGCCGCCACGACACCGTTGGCCACCTCGTCGCAGGCCGTGATGCCGCCGAAGACGTTGACGAACACCGCCCGAACGTCGGCGTCGCCGAGCACGATCTCCAGACCGTCAGCCATCACCTCGGCCGACGCGCCGCCTCCGATGTCGAGGAAGTTGGCCGGTCTGACCCCCCGGCCGTGCTCGCCGGCGAGATCGGCACCGGCGTAGGCGACCACATCGAGCGTCGACATGACCAGCCCGGCACCGTTGCCGATGATGCCGACCTCACCGTCCAGCTTCACGTAGTTGAGGTCCTTGTCACGAGCCAGCGCCTCGAGCGGGTCGGCAGCGGCGCGGTCCTCGAACTGTGCGTGGTCCGCGTGCCGGAAACCGGCGTTGGCGTCCAGCGTCACCTTGCCGTCGAGCGCCTCCAGGTGACCGTCAGCGAGCCGGACCAACGGGTTGACCTCGACCAGCGAAGCGTCCTCGCCGACGAAGACCTGCCACAGCTTCATCACCACGTCGACGGCCTCGTCGGCCACCTCGGCCGGGAAGCGGGTCGCCGCGACGATCTCGCGGGCCTTCGCCTCGTCGACACCGATCATCGGGTCGATGGCCACCTTCGCGACCGCCTCGGGACTGGTCCGGGCGACCTCCTCGATCTCCACACCGCCCTCGATGCTGGCGATACACAGGTAGGCCCGGTTCGAGCGGTCGACGAGGAAGGAGAAGTAATACTCCTCGGCAATGTCCGCGGCCGGTGCCAGCAGGACACGGTGAACCGTGTGGCCGTTGATGTCCATGCCGAGGATCTCGCCGGCACAGGTCACGGCCTCGTCGGAGTCCGCGGCGAGCTTGACGCCACCGGACTTGCCACGGCCACCGGTCTTCACCTGTGCCTTGACCACGACCCGCCCACCCAGGGACTCCGCGGCCGACCGTGCGTCCGCGGCGTCCTCGACCACCGTGCCCACCGTGACCGGCACGTCGTGCTTGGCGAAGAGCTCCTTCGCTTGGTACTCCATCAGGTCCACGCTTGATCCCGTCCTTCGTCCGTCTGTTCGGAGCCGTTCCCCACGTTGTCGCGGACCCAGGAGATGATTTCTCGCGTCGTTGCGCCAGGCGTGAAGACCTTGGCCACTCCCACCTCGGCGAGCAGCGGGATGTCGCCCTCGGGGATGATGCCACCACCGAAGACGACGATGTCGCGGGCCTCACGCTCGTCCAGCAGCGCGACCAGCTTCTTGAACAGCGTCATGTGAGCGCCGGACAGGACCGAGAGGCCGATGCAGTCGGCGTCCTCCTGGATCGCGGTCTCGACGATCTGCTCGGGCGTCTGGTGCAGCCCCGTGTAGATGACCTCCATACCGGCGTCGCGCAGTGCCCGGGCCACCACCTTGGCCCCGCGATCGTGGCCGTCCAGGCCCGGTTTCGCGACGACGACCCGGATCACGCTCATCGGCTGCTCTCCAGTGCTGACGACATCGGGCGCACTCTAGCCAACCTGGACGCAGGGTCATGCACAGGCTCCGGCCGGTCAGCGCCGGACCGACTCATAGCTTCTGCACCGGCGCGAACCGCAGCAGCAGCCGTTTGACTCCGGCGGTGCCGAAGGCGACCGATGCCTGTGCCTGCTCGCCCTGCCCGGTCGTCGCCACCACGGTGCCCATCCCGAACGAGTCGTGCACGACCCGATCCCCCGCCGCCAGCGACGGCACCGGCCGGCGGATTGCCGCACTGGTCACCGTGGACCCCCCGGTCCAGGTGGTCGCCGGCTTGCGCCGAGCAGGCGCCGGCGGTGCCTGGCCGCTGTAGCGGCTCGACACCGAGGTGTTGCCCCATCGGGTCTGTGCCTCCTCGGTACGTCGCCAGTCGACCAGCGTCGCCGGGATCTCGTCGCAGAATCGCGAGGCCGGGTGGTGCTGCGGCGACCCCCATGCGCTCCGGACCACGGCCCGGGAGAGATAGAGCCTGCGTTGCGCGCGGGTCAGCCCGACATAGGCGAGCCGGCGCTCCTCCTCCAGCTCCTTGGGGTCCGCCAGCGAGCGCAGGTGCGGGAACACGCCGTCCTCGAGACCGGCGAGGAACACGACGGGGAACTCCAGCCCCTTGGCGGTGTGCAACGTCATCAAGGTGACGACACCGCCGCTGCCCTCGGTCTCGGCGTCGGGGATCTGGTCGGAGTCGGCCACCAGTGCCACCCGCTCGAGGAACTGGCCGAGCGTCGCGGCCTCGGCGGCAGCTGCCTCGTCGCTGAACTCGCGGGCGACCGCGAGCAGCTCGGACAGGTTCTCCACCCGGGTCTCGTCCTGCGGGTCGGTGGACTCCTCGAGCTCGCGCAGGTAGCCGCTGCGGCCCAGCACCTGCTCCAGCACGGTGTCAGGCTTGGCGCCCTCGGCCACCAATGCCTGCAGCCCCTCGACCAGCTCGACGAAGCCGCCGATGGCGCCACCTGAACGGGTCGCCAGCGCGGGGGCCTCGTCGGCGCGGCGCAGTGCCTCCCAGAACGGGATCCGCTCCTGGGAGGCCAGTGCTTCGACGCAGGCCTGCGCGCGCTCACCGATGCCGCGCTTGGGCACGTTGAGGATGCGCCGCAGGGACACCGTGTCGGCCGGGTTGTCGAGCAGCCGCAGGTAGGCCAGGGCATCGCGGACCTCACGACGCTCATAGAAGCGGACGCCGCCGACGACCTTGTAGGGCAGGCCGACCCGGATGAAGATCTCCTCGAAGACCCGGCTCTGAGCGTTGGTGCGGTAGAACACCGCGACCTCGGACGGTCGCGCGGAGCCGGCGTCGGTGAGGCGGTCGATCTCCTCGGCGACGAAGCGCGCCTCGTCGTGCTCGTCGTCGGCGACGTAGCCGACGATCCGCTCCCCGTCGCCCGCGTCGGACCACAGATTCTTGGCCTTGCGTCCTCGGTTGAGACTGATCACCGCGTTGGCCGCCGACAGGATCGTCTGCGTGGAGCGGTAGTTCTGCTCCAACAGCACCGTGGTGGCGTCGGGGAAGTCCTCCTCGAACTGCAAGATGTTGCGGATGCTCGCGCCGCGGAAGGCATAGATCGACTGGTCGGCGTCGCCGACCACCATCAGCTCTGCCGGCTCTGCACGGGGTGGCGCAGCGGGTGCGTCGGCGGGCGGGTCGGGACGCTCGCCGTTCGGCGTACCCGCTCCGACGAGGTCACCGTCGACGGTGCGCTTGACCACCTGCGGGACGCAGAGCTCGCGCACCAGGGAGTACTGCGCGTGGTTGGTGTCCTGGTATTCGTCAACGAGCACGTGGCGGAACCGGCGGCGGTAGGTCTCGCGCACCTCGGGGAAGGCCCGAAGGAGGTGCACGGTGAGCATGATCAGGTCGTCGAAGTCGAGCGCGTTGGCCTCGCGCAGCCGGGCCTGGTAGGCGACGAACGCCTCGGCGTAGGTCTCCTCGAGGTGGTTCTTGGCGTGCTTGGCCGCGGTGTCGTGGTCGTGCAACTCGTTCTTGCGGTTGGAGATCCAGCCGAGCACCGCGCGCGGGTTGTACTGCTTGGGGTCGAGATCGAGGTCGCGGCAGACCATCGCCATCAGTCGCCGCTGGTCAGCGTCGTCATAGATGGAGAACGACGACTTGTAGCCGAAGCGGTCGATCTCCTTGCGCAGGATGCGGACGCAGGCGGAGTGGAACGTGGAGACCCACATCAGCTTGGCCCGGCCGCCGACGAGCTCCTCGACCCGCTCGCGCATCTGGGCGGCGGCCTTGTTGGTGAACGTGATCGCGAGGATCGAGCCCGGATGGGCGCCGCGCTGCGAGATCAACCAGGCGATCCGACGGGTCAGCACCCGGGTCTTGCCGGAGCCGGCTCCGGCCACGACGAGCAGCGGGCTCCCCTCGTGCACGACCGCCGTGCGCTGCGACGGGTTCAGGCCGTCGAGCAGCGCCTCGGGGTCGGGGGTGCGCCGAGAGGAGTGCCCGGGACCGGATGCCGGACGTGGAGGCACGCCGGAGTCGGGCACAGCGGTCGGGGCCTGGGGGATCGGGAAGAGCGCACTCATCTGGCCACCCAGCCTAGTCGCGCCCCCGACAACCCGACCCATCCGCTGGAGCCGGCACACCCCCGTCGAGCGGGTCACCGGAGGTGGTGGATCCGGGCGCTGGCGGCGTGGGTAGGAAGCGGACGCTGCTAACCTCCGGCGGTGTGAGCGCACCCCTGCCCGACTCCGAGATCGAGCGCGTGCTGGTGGTGGCCGCGCACCCCGATGACATCGACTTCGGTGCCGCCGGCGCCATCGCCACCTGGACCGATGCCGGCATCGAGGTTGTCTACTGCGTCGTCACCGACGGTCAGTCCGGCGGCTTCGACACCGACGTACCCCGGTCCCGGATGGTGGAGATCCGGCGCGGGGAGCAACGGGCGGCCGGCGAGATCGTCGGGGTGCACGACATCCGCTTCCTCGGGTACGTCGATGGTGAGCTCGTCGTCGCCCCCGACGTCGTACGCCGGATCAGTGCCACCATCCGCGACGTACGGCCGGACCGCGTGCTCGTGCCCAGCACCGAGCGGGACTGGGCCCGGATCTACCGCAGCCACCCCGACCACCTGGCCGCCGGCGAGGCAGCGCTGCAGGCGATCTACCCCGCCGCCCGCAACCCGTTCGCGTTCCCGGAGCTGCTGGAGCAGGGCCTGGAGCCGTGGACGGTCCGCGAGACCTGGCTGATGGCCCATCCCAGCGACAACCATGCGGTCGACGTGACCGGGACGTTCGACCGCAAGATCGCCGCAATCCTGGCGCATGAGAGCCAGCACCCCGAACCTGACTCGATCGCGGAGCGGATGCGGCTCGGGCTGAGCGCCACCGCGGAGCGCAACCAGATGGGCGGCGACCGGCTGGCCGAGGGCTACTACGTCGTCCCGACCGGCTGACTCACTGCGCGGGTCACCAGAAGACCGCCACCCCGACGGTGACCACCGCCAACCCGAAGAGCCCGAAGTAGAGTCCGTCCGGGATCGCCGGCTTCGTGCGGTTGGCCCACAGCAGCAGCGCGATGACCACCGCGAGCCCGAACTTGACGCCGATCTTGACGTGGTCGACGTCCGCCGAGTCGTCACCCTCGAGCACCCCGACCAGCAGCACACCGCTCAGCACCTGGGTGAACGCGCCGTGCAGCATCGCGTTGTTGACCATCCGCGAGTCCGCGCGCAGCTGCACGAACGCGCCGCCGACCAGCGCCGCCATCCCGAGCAGGTGGACGAACAGCAGGACCTTGTGCACGAACTCCATGAGTGGCTCCTCAGAACGTGTGCTCAGATCAGGCGGCGGTCGGAGGCCCAGCGGGTCAGTTCGTGCCGGGAGGACAGCTGCAGCTTGCGCAGCACGCTCGACACGTGCGTCTCCACTGTCTTGATCGAGATGAACAGCTCCTTGGCGACCTCCTTGTAGGCGTATCCGCGGGCGATCAGCCGCATCACCTCCCGCTCCCTCTCGGTCAGCCGGTCCAGGTCCTCGTCGACCTGCGCCACCTCGATCGAGCCGGCGAACGCGTCGAGGACGAATCCGGCCAACCGAGGTGAGAAGACCGCATCGCCCTCGGCCACCCGCTCGATCGCCTCGATCAGCTCGGTCCCGGTGATCGTCTTGGTGACATAGCCGCGAGCGCCGGCCCGGATCGAGCCGATGACGTCCTCGGCCGCGTCCGACACGCTCAGCGCCAGGAACTTCACCTCTGGTCCTCGCTGGTGGACTCGGCGGACCACCTCACTGCCTCCGCCCCCGGGCAGGTGCACGTCGAGCAGCACCACGTCCGGCCGGGTCTCGAGCACGACCGTGACGGCCTTGTCCACGTCCGGGGCCTCGCCCACCACCTGCACGGCGCCTCCCAGCTCGGCCTTGACGCCGCTGCGAAACATCGCGTGGTCGTCCACGATGACCACCCTGCGCCTGCTCATCCGCCGTTCTCCCCTGCTCCGTCGCCGGTCGCCACTGCCATCGTCAGGCGCACCTCGGTACCGGTACCGGCCGCCGACCGGATGTCGGCGCTGCCGCCGTGGCGATGCATCCGGTCGATGATGCTGCCTCGTACGCCGAGCCGGTCCGGCGGGATCAACGTCTCGTCGAAACCGGCACCGCGGTCGCGGACGAAGACCTCGACCCGGCGCCGCGTCGCCTCGGCGTACACGTCGACCTTGTCGGCACCGGAGTGCTTGGCCGCGTTGACCACCGCCTCGCGGGCGGCCAGCGTCAACGCCAGCAGCCGCGACGACGGTGCCGACGACAGGGACACGTCTCCCACGGTGACGACCTCGACCGGCACACCGTGTGCGTCCTCGACCTCGGCCGCGGTGGCCCGCAGGGCGGCCGCCAGCGAGTCGGGCGCGCGGTCACGGTCGTCGTACAGCCAGGACCGCAGGTCACGTTCCTGCGCCCGGGCCAGCGTGGCGACCGTGCGTGGGTCGTCGGCGCGCTTCTGGATCATCGTCAGCGTCTGCAGCACCGAGTCGTGCAGGTGCGCGGCGAGGTCCGCGCGCTCCTGCGACCGGACCCGGGCGCGGCGTTCGGCGGTCAGGTCGTTGGTGAGACGGAAGACCCAGGGCCCGGCGATCAGGCCGAGGCCGACGACGCCGAGCAACACCGCGATCAGTACGTCGTCCAGCAGCGCGAACCGCCCGGACTGGGCGAAGAAGACCCCGATCGCGCCGGTGACGAGGGCGAGGCCGGCGAAGAGCCGGACGTACGCCGCCCAGCCGCCGGCACCGAGCAGCGCCTGCAGCGGGCCGAGCCGGGTGGAGGAGTCGGTCCAGCGGGCGCGTTGCGCCTCGTCGGCCTGCCGCCACAGCACGGCGACGCCGGCGGTCGCGAGCAGCACCGGCCAGAACAGCGTCGAGTTGGCGCCGAGGCCGACCTGGCGCAACAACAGCGCCACCCCGAGCCCGACGGCGGCGAGCGCGACCAGCGGTCCGACGTCATCGAACGAGGGGGTACGCCGGGGGGTGCGCTTGCCGGACCGGGTCGCAGCCGCGATCCCGGTCGGTGCGTCCGGGTAGTCGCGGTAGTCGGGCTCGACCGGCAGCACCAACCACAACGCGGCGTACAGCAGCACCCCGCAGCCGCCGATCGTGGCCAGCACGACAAAGCCGGCGCGCACCCACAGGACCGGCTGCCCGAGATGCCGGGCAACCCCTGCCGCCACGCCACCGAGGAGGCGCTCGTCGGTGCTGCGGGTGGCCCGGCGGACCGGGAGCGCTGCGATGTGGTCACTCATTCCGGTTCCATCGTTCCACGCATCCCTGGCCTGCGACCATGAGTCGACACCCTGACGAGACCCTGAACGGCACTGCGGGCTGACGCAGAGGTTTCAGGGTGATCCCCGATGGTGCGGTGGCGTTCGGAGCGACACGATCGGGGCATGAGCGAGTCACAGCAGACGAGCATCGAGTCTGGGCCGGTCGCCGACACCGGACGCGGACCACGAGTCAGCGGCGAGCAGATGCGCGACGTCTCTCGGTTGAGACGCAGCCGGACCGACCGCAAGATCGCCGGGGTCGCCGGTGGGCTGGCCCGTCACCTCGACATCGACCCCACCCTGATCCGGGTCGTCCTCGTCGTGCTGGCGCTGTTCGGGGGTGCCGGTGTGGTGCTCTACGGCGCCGCCTGGTTGCTGGTGCCGGACGAGGGGCGGAGCGAGGGCGTCCTCGGCACCAGCACCGAGACCCGGACCATCGGCCTCGTCATTGCGCTGATCGTGGCGGCCGCGCTGCTGCTCGGTGACGGCTGGTGGTTCGGTGGATTGACCTTCCCGTGGCCGCTGCTCGTCCTCGGCCTGGTGCTCTACCTCGTGCTCCGCAACCGGGGCACGTCCGCCGCGGCCACAGCGCCGACGCCGCCGACCCCGGAGACCCCGGAGGCGGCACCGACCGGCACCCCACCGACCGGCACCCCACCGACCGACCCGTCCCTGGCCCCGTCGGCGTCCACGCCCGCGCCGCGCGGTCCGCGTGGCCCGACCCTGCTCGGCATCACCACCGCGTGCCTGCTCGTCGTCCTTGGCGGCCTCGGCATCTACGAGCTGGTCATCGCCGACGTACCCACCGCCGCCTACCCGGCGGCCGCGCTCACCGTGATCGGTGTCGCGCTGCTGGTCGGCGCCTGGGTGGGACGCGTGGGTGGGCTGATCGTGCTGGGGTTGGTCGCAACCGTGGCGCTCGTCGTCACCGCCGCGTCCCCCACCCTGCGCTTCGGCGAGCTGGAGGACCGGCCGGTGTCGGCCGCCGATGTCGAGGCGCAGTACGCGATGACCGCCGGCCGCACCGTCCTCGACCTGTCCGGGGTCGAGGACCTCGAGGCACTGGACGGCCGCACGATCGAGCTCGACAACCGCCTCGGCGAGATCGTGGTGGTCGTCCCCGACGGTCTCGACGTCAGCGTCGACGCCTACGCCCAGGCCGGCCAGCTCGACCTGTTCGGCCAGATCCGCGACGGGAGTAGCGTCGACCACACGGTCATGGCCACCGACGACACCGATCCAGACCTGTCGCTCGACATCAGCGTCGGCTTCGGCCACGTGGAAGTGAGGACCTCGTGAGAACGCATCCCCTCGACGTGACCGCACTCGTGTTCGGCCTGACCTTCCTCGGCATCGTGACCGGGTGGGCGCTGTTCGAGGTCGACCTGATCGACGCCGGCGCGTCCGCGTGGTTCCTCCCGCTGCTGCTGGTCGGCACCGGGCTGGTCGGGATCGTGGCGTGGAGCGCCAAGGCCGCCGTACGACGTCCACGACGCTCACCCGACGACACCCAGCACCTCCACAGCTGAAGGAGCCCCGACATGAGCGACCCCGTGTCCCTCGAGCCGCGCAAGCGCCTGATCCGACCGCAGCAGGACAAGATGATCGCCGGCGTCTGCGCCGGGATCGCCGACTACTTCGGCATGGACGTCACCATGGTGCGGCTGCTGGTCGTGGTCGGCACGATCCTCGGACTCGGCTCATTGGTGATCGCCTACATCATCGCCTGGATCCTGATCCCGCAGGTATGACCCGCCGCCGGCGGTAGCGCGCAGGAACGCCTGCTGACCGGGCTCAGCTCGACGGACCGGGGCCGGCCAGTGCGGCTCGCGCCGTACTCACCTTCATTACCAGACGCGCCGTACCCCTGATCGACCGGAAGTCATGGTGCTGGTAGAAGGCGCGCGCTGCCTCATCGATGGCATCGACGACGATCAGGCGCCCGGACGCAGCCTCGGCAGCAGTGACGATGGTGTCGAGGGCATCGACCAGGAGGCGCGCCCCCAGCCCTGCACCTTGCAGCGCGGCGTCCAGCGCGAGCCTGGCCAACAGGTATGCGGGAAGGACGGAGACTCCGCCGGCGAGGGAGGACGACACCGCCTTGCGGTGCACCTGGGTCGGTGCCACCGAGTAGTAGGCGACCACACGCGAGTCGTCGGGCGGCGTCCAAACATACGTGCGAGCCGTGCCTTGGCGCTGCGCGCGCAGCGCC
>JALZMX010000222.1 GCA_030857985.1 Actinomycetota bacterium
CCGTGCTGCTCTGGGTCGACACGTTCACCGCGTCCTTCGCCCCTTCGGTCGTGGCCGACGCCGTCGATCTGCTGGAGGCAGCCGGGTACGCCGTCCAGATCCCGGAGCGGACCCTGTGCTGCGCCCTGACCTGGGTCAGCACCGGCCAGCTCGACGTGGCCCGACGGGTGATGCGGCGCACGCTCGCCGAGGCACTCGACGGTCACGAGCTCGATCTGGCACCGCTGGCGGCACCCGCGGTGGCGCAGTTCCACTGTCACCAGCGCGCCGTGACCGGCACCACCGCCGACCGGGCCGTGCTCGCTCGACTGGGCGTCGACGTCACCAGCGTGGACGAGGGCTGCTGCGGGCTGGCCGGCAACGTCGGCTTCGAGCCGGGCCACTACGACGTCTCGCTCCGCTGCGACGAGCAGTCGTTCCTCCCGGTGCTCCGCGGAACCGCAGCAGACACCGTGGTGCTCGCCGACGGCTTCTCCTGCCGGCTGCAGATCGCGCAGCTGACCGGGCGAGAGCCGCTGCACCTGGCCCAGCTGCTGCGACGTCAGCTGCGCGCGGGCTGAGCCGCCTTCAGGTCGCGCCGCAGCTCCGGAGGCAGCGCGAAGATCAGGCTCTCCTCGGCCGTGTGCACGGCCTGCGCCGCCGGGAACCCACGCTGCTGCAGGTATGCCAGCACGTCCTCGACCAGGTTCTCCGGCACCGACGCGCCCGAGGTGACCCCGACGGTGCGGACGCCGTCCAGCCAGGACTCGTCGATCTCCGAGGCGTCGTCCACCCGGTACGCCGCACCGGCGCCCACATCGAGCGCCACCTCGACCAGCCGGACAGAGTTGGAGGAGTTGCCCGAGCCGACCACGATCACCAGGTCGGCGTCGCGGGCGATCTGCTTCACCGCCTGCTGCCGGTTCTGGGTGGCATAGCAGATGTCATCGCTCGGTGGGTCGAGCAGCAGCGGGAACCGCTTCCGGATCCGGTCCACGGTCTGCATGGTCTCGTCGACCGACAG
Source organism: Actinomycetota bacterium (assembly GCA_030857985.1). GTDB lineage: Bacteria > Actinomycetota > Actinomycetes > Propionibacteriales > Nocardioidaceae > JALZMX01. Next base: position 1,004 of record JALZMX010000222.1, read on the forward strand.
CGTGGTCTGCGACAGCCACGAGACCTTGGCCGGGTCTCGCACCTCGAGGTCGGCGACGTCGTCGGGGGTCTGCACCAGCGTGATGTTGCCGGGCGCCTCACCGGCGGTGCCCTCGACCTCTTCGTGACCCTCGTGGCCGATCAGCAGGATGTCGTAGTCGTCGCCGGCGAACCGGCGCGCCTCGTGGTGCACCTTGGTCACCAGCGGGCAGGTGGCGTCGATCGTCTTCAGGCCGCGGTCGGCGGCGTCGGTGTGGACCGCCGGTGAGACCCCGTGTGCGGAGAACACGACCGTGGACCCCGCCGGCACCTCGTCGAGCTCCTCGACGAAGACCGCACCGCGCGCCTCCAACGTGTGTACGACGTGCTTGTTGTGCACGATCTGCTTACGGACATAGACCGGCGGACCGTACAGGTCCAACGCCTTCTCGACCGTGATCACGGCCCGGTCCACGCCGGCGCAGTACCCTCGCGGAGCCGCGAGCAGGACCCGGCGGCCGGCGGCCCCGGACGCGTGGTCAGCGGCGGTGCTGGCAACAGACATGCCCCCATGGTAGGTGGTGCGACGGCCGGCTCCCCGGGTCGCAGACTGCGGATAGGCTCCGGCCGTGGCCCTCGAGACGTCCGTGGAGCACCCGGCGCCGGTCCGCCAGATCGCCAACGCGCTGTCGGGGTGGATCAGCCGATTGGGCTGGGTCTGGGTCGAGGGCCAGATCGCCCAGCTGACCCGCCGTCCCGGCACCCAGACCGTGTTCCTCACCCTGCGCGACTCCGCCGCCGACGTATCCGTCGTGGTGACCTGCCCGCGACGGGTCTTCGACAGCATCGAGGCGCCGGTGATCGAGGGGGCACGCGTCGTGGTGCATGCCCGACCGGCCTACTACGTGCCCCGTGGAACTCTGAGCCTCACCGCCGACGACATCCGCCCGGTCGGGCTCGGAGAGCTGCTCGCCCGGCTCGAGCAGCGGCGCCGGCTGCTCGCCGCGGAGGGTCTGTTCGATCGTTCACTCAAGCGGCCGTTGCCGTTCCTGCCGGCCACCGTCGGGGTGATCACCGGCCGCGACTCAGCGGCGGAGCGAGACGTGCTGGACAATGCGCGCCGACGCTGGCCCGGTGTTGTCTTCCGGGTGGAGAGCACCGCGGTACAAGGCGTCGACGCCGCCCGGCAGGTGATCGACGCACTGGGCCGGCTCGAGCGCGACCGTGGTGTCGAGGTTATCGTCATCGCCCGCGGCGGCGGCTCGGTGGAGGACCTGCTGCCGTTCTCCGACGAGGGGCTGGTCCGGGCCGTCGCGGCGTGCCGCACCCCGGTGGTGAGCGCGATCGGGCACGAGCAGGACTCACCGCTGCTGGATCTCGTCGCCGACCATCGGGCCTCGACACCGACCGACGCCGCGAAGTCCGTCGTACCCGATGTCGTCGAGGAGCTCGCTCGGATCGACCGGCTGCGGCTGCGCTCACGAGGCCTGGTCACCGCGCTGCTCGACCGTGAGACGCACGGCCTGACCCAGCTGCGCTCCCGTCCCGCCCTGGCCGCCCCGGTGCACGAGATGAACCGGCGCGCGGAGACGCTCGGCCAGCTCCGGCAACGCTCGCGGCGCTGCCTCACCAACCGGCTGGACCGGGCCGGCGACGACGTGGTCCACCAGCTCGCGCGGGTGCGTGCCCTGTCACCGTTGGCGACGCTGGAGCGGGGATACGCGGTGCTGCAGACCTCGGCCGGCCCGGTCGTGCGAGACGCCGGCGAGGTGAGCGTCGGTGACGTCCTCACCGCCCGGATCGCCCGTGGACGGCTGCAGATCGAGGTGCAGTCGACCTCGTCCGACCCCCTGGCAGAACCCCAGTAGGGTTGTCGGTATGGCCGCGCAGAACCCCGAGGAGTCGCTTAGCTACGAGCAGGCACGCGACGAGCTGATCGAGACCGTGCGCCGGCTCGAGGCGGGCGGTACGACGTTGGAGGAGTCGCTGGCGCTGTGGCAGCGCGGGGAACAGCTGGCCGCCGTCTGCCAGCAGTGGCTGGACGGTGCCCGCGCCAAGCTCGAGGCAGCTGTCGGCGCCGACGGCCGCGACGCCACGTGAGCCACCCGCTGCAACCGCACCCGAGCCTGCCGTCGGATTGCCGACCCAGGGTGTGCCGGGGCGACCCCAGCGTCGGATTGCCGACACCAGGGGACCGACCGGAGTGTTGACGCCCGCCTACTGGTGGACCCTGCTCGCGGTCTCGCTCGCGCTGCTCGCCCTGCGCCCGCTGCTGTCGCGCTGGCCGCTGGAGGGCCGGGCCACCCGGCTCACCGTGGCGGAGGCGTTGCTGCTGCTGGTCGGGCTGGCCGTGCTGGGGTTCCACTGCTCTGCGATGTTCTTCCCTGACGCGACTGCCGCGATCCCCGGCACGGACGGTGCGAGCTCGGCGATCCGGGCGCTGGACGTGGCGAGCATGGTCTGGTTCGTCGTACCCGCCGGCTTCGTGGTGCTCGCGCTGCGGCGGCTGTGGTGGCCGGCTCTGTCCGCGGTTGTGCTCGGCCTGGCCGCCGTTGGGGTGACCATGTACGACGGGGGTCCGCTGGACGTGCACCTGGTCACGCTCTTCGTCACCGTCGCGCTGCTGGCTCTGGTCGCCTCCGCGTTGCTGCGACCACCCGCACCAGCGCGCTAGGAGGCGACCAGCGCGGCGGCGAACTGCTCCAGCTGGTCGAGCCCCGCGGTGCCCACCACAACCGTGAGCACACCGTCGTGCGTCCGGAGCAGCGCCTGGTCGCTGCCCGCACCGGTGAAGACGGCCCACTTCTCGCCGGCGATCCGGGTCGAGCCGGCACGTTGCAGCCCGTCGAGGTGCTGGTCG
>JALZMX010000264.1 GCA_030857985.1 Actinomycetota bacterium
CCAGCCCGAGCACGGCGGTGACACCTGGAGGTGGCGGGTAGTGACCTTGGCGCTGCAGCAGGTCGGCGCGGTTCACCGCGGAGGCGGCGACGTCGACGACGACGTCGCCCGGTCCGGGCTGTGGGTCCGGCAGCTCGGCGATGGTGAGGGCCTCGATCCCTCCGGGTTCGGGGCACACGACAGCGCGCATGCCGCTCACCTTACGGAGCGCACCTGTGCGGTGCTCAGCTAAGGGGCGGAGCCCTCCCAGCGGGTGGTGAGATCGGTGGCGATGTCGGTGCAGTCGTGGACGTCGGTCAGCGACCCGCCGCGCATCCCCGCGGCGTAGCCGACCAGGAACGTCGTCAGTGGCGCGGCCGGGCGGTCGACGTTGTGCGCGGCGTCGCGGGCGAGGTCGAGGATCGTCGAGATGTCGACGTCGACCTCGACCCCGAGCTCCCCGGCCAGGTCGCGCATCCACTCCTGCAGGGTCATCGCTCCTCCAGCAACGCTCGGGCGCGCGCGACATCGGCCCAGGTGTCGCAGTCGGCCGCCTCCTCAGACTGCGACCGGACCTCGGTCAGGCGCAACCCCTCGACCAGGTCGTGCATCGAAGCGCCTTCGGTGCGCGGCAAGCGGTGCACGGCGTCGAGCAGCGCCGCCCGGGTGTACACCGCCGCGAGATACTGCCGGCGGCGGCCGGCGTCGACGAGGACGGCTCCGTCCGTCTCGCCTACTGCAGACACCAGCCGCCGCACCGTTGTACCGGTGAGAAAGGGCAGGTCACAGGCCAGGACCACGACCACGTCGGCATCGCTCTGCGCGAGTCCGTTGGCCACGGCGGCGACCGGGCCGCCGCTGACCTGCGGCCCGACGGTCAGCACCCGTCCGGCCTCGGACACGGCGCGCAGGACCCGCTCCAGCAGGGTCAGACCACCGACGGTGAGGGCTGCCTTGTCCGCGCCGCCGAGGCGGCTGCCCCGCCCACCGGTCAGGACGATCGCGTCGTACGTCGCCGCATCCACCGGCCGAGTGTGGCACCGGTTGGCAGACTGGGAGCCATGCGGGTAGCCCTGGTGCAGATGAGCGCGACCACCGACAAGCCGGCCAACCTGGCGGCCCTCTCGGCCGGGGTGGCCGAGGCAGCGCGCGAGCCGGTCGACCTCGTCGTACTGCCCGAAGGGGTGATGCACGACTTCGGTCCGCCCGACCAGCCGTTGGGCCCGGTGGCCGAACCACTGGACGGGCGGTTCGTGAGCGCGCTCGAGCGCCTCGCCCGTGCTCACGACACCACGATCGTGGCCGGGATGTTCGAGTCCACCATGGACCCGCAGCGGGTCTTCAACACTCTCGTCGCCGTCGACGGGGGTGGGCTGCGCGCCGTATACCGCAAGACCCACCTCTACGACTCGTTCGGCTACCGCGAGTCCGACCGGTTGGTGGCCGCGGAGCCGACGGCGACGGTGCTGCAGGTGGGAGGGCTGACCCTGGGGCTGATGACCTGCTACGACCTGCGCTTCCCCGAGATGGCCCGGCTGCTGGTCGACGCGGGAGCAGACACGCTGGTGGTGCCGGCGGCGTGGGTGGCGGGTCCGCACAAGGTCGACCACTGGCAGACGCTGCTGCGCGCCAGGGCGATCGAGAACACCAGCTTCGTCGTCGCTGCAGCCCAGTGCGGGCGCACCTACTGCGGGCACAGCGGCGTGGTCGACCCGATGGGGCAGATCGTGGCCGCGTTGGCCGATGCGCCAGGGGTCGTCTTGGCCGAGCTGCAGCCGCGGGACGTCGCCGAAGTACGGCGTACCAACCCCGCCTTGGCGCACCGGCGGCTCCGGGTCTGCGCCGAGCCGCTGCGGTAGCGTGTGAGCGCCGTGACAGAGGGGGACAGCAGGGAGGGACGGGTGGCCACCGAGATCGTCGCCGAGATGGTGGCCAACGTGCTGACACTCGCCGTGTCGCCCGGTGACGCGGTTGCCGCTGGGGACACGATCGTCATCCTCGAGTCCATGAAGATGGAGATCCCGGTGCTCACCGAGACCGCCGGCGAGGTCGCGGAGCTGCGGGTCTGCGAGGGTGACGTGGTCCAGGAGGGCGACATCCTCGCGGTGCTGGCGTAGGGGGGGTGCTGGCCTAGGAGGGGTGCCGGAGTGGCCAATCGGAACCGCCTTGAAAGCGGTCGCTGGCAGCGATGTCAGCCGCGGGTTCGAATCCCGCCCCCTCCGCCATGAGCGGCCCGGACGAGGCAGTCGGAACCGGCCACCGAGGGCTCTCCGCCGCTCACTGCTCGCCGCCGAGGTCGATGTCGACCGACTCGTAGAGCAGGTTCACGTCGAGCTGACGGCTGCGAGCCAGCCGCGACAGCAGCGCGAAGACGTGCCGCCGCAGTGTCTCCACCTCGAGCTCTGCGCACGCCTCGACCAGGCGGTCGAAGTCATCGGCGATGCGCGCCTGCTCACGTCGCAGCATGGTCAGCCGGGTGCTCAGCCACGGCGCGGACGCCGCGGTCGCCTCGGCGCTCCGCATCGATCGCCCGAGGTCGGCAAGGAACGCCGCGCGCAGCTCGGCGATGCGATCGGCCAGCTCTCCGCGCCAGTCCGGCGCACCGGGTGACGTGGCAACTGCCCGCTCGACCGCCCGCATCCGCGCGGTGATTTCATGCACTGAAATCACCCCCCTCTTGGTGGTCCCTCGATGGTGCTCCGATGTCTGCACCGGCGTCTAGACGGGTCAGGTATCGATATGCGCACGATTTGTGAGATCGTGCGGCCCGTGACCGACTCTCCGGGCGGCCAGCCTCCGTCGTCGTACCCCCTGGCCCGCGGGCTCGCCGCCCAGGTGCTGGGACGCAGCGCGATCGCGTCGGCGGCGGTGGTGGTCGCCGTCGCGGTGGTGAAGGCAACCGGGGCGCCGGCGTGGCTGCTCTACCTGCTCCTCGCTCTGGCGGTGCTGCCGCTGGCCGTGGTCGCCGCGGCAGCGCTCCTGGTGGTGCGGCCACCGACGGTGCTGCGCCTCGATGCCGAGGGCTTCAGCGTGCACCTGCTGAGGGTGGTCGGCGCGCGCGCGGGCCGCTGGTCGCAGCTGCGCGACGTGGCCACCTCGGCCCGAGCGAGCGGACCGGTACTGGTGCTGCGGCACCAGGACGGCGACACCACCGGGGTGCCGCTGGGCCTGCTCGACGCCGCCCGCGTGGACGTGGAGCGCGACGTGCACGACCGGCTCAATGCCGCGCACGGCTACCGCCGCATCCGTTGACGCCTCACCATCAGGGTCTGCCGAGGGCGGGCCTTTGCCGCTGCTGCGGCGCGCCCGGTAACCTGTTCCCGCGCTGAGCTCCGCAGCCGGAGATCTCAGCACGGAGGTGTCGCCTAGCCCGGTTTATGGCGCCCGCCTGCTAAGCGGGTTGAGGGCTGAAACCCTCTCGCGGGTTCAAATCCCGCCACCTCCGCAC
>JALZMX010000265.1 GCA_030857985.1 Actinomycetota bacterium
AGCCGGTTCGGCCACGGAACCAGCGGAGCGCCACGGGCGCCGTCGCAGATCGCGTCGACAGGATAGGGATCGAGGACGGCGCGGTCACCGCAGGTGTAGGCGCGCACACCCCCACCGACCTCGACGATGGTCGCGCGCTGGTCGCCGGCGCTGATCTCGAACTGCGCGCCGGATGGCGGAATTGGCATGGTCGGCGACTATAGCCTCGTCAGCCAGATCATCCGAGGAGAGCGAGGACATCGTGAGCAGCGCCGAGAGTGGACAGGTAGTCGTGGTCACCGGAGCCAGCGCCGGCATCGGCCGTGCTACGGCGAAGGCCTTCGGCGCGCGGGGAGCCAGGGTGGCCCTGCTGGCCCGTGGCGAAGCCGGCCTCGATGGCGCGGCGCGCGACGTCGAGGCGGCGGGGGGTCAGCCGCTGATCGTGTCCACCGACGTCGCCGACCACGCGGCGGTCGAGAGGGCGGCGGCAACGACGGAGCGGGAACTCGGGCCGATCGATGTGTGGGTCAACGTGGCCTGCACCTCGGTGTTCGCGCCGTTCACACAAATAACGCCCGAGGAGTACCGGCGTGTCACGGAGGTCAACTACCTCGGCTTCGTCTATGGCACCATGGCCGCGCTGCGGCGGATGCGCCCACGTGACGCCGGCTCCATCGTCCAGGTCGGGTCCGCGCTCGCCTACCGAGGTATCCCACTGCAGAGTGCTTACTGCGGGTCCAAGCACGCCGTCCAGGGGTTCCACGAGTCGCTTCGTTGTGAGCTGCTGCACGAGGGCAGCAAGGTGGGCGTCACCATGGTGCAGATGCCTGCCGTCAACACGCCGCAGTTCTCGTGGGTGCTGTCCCGGTTGCCGCGCCGGGCCCAGCCGGTGCCGCCGATCTACCAGCCAGAGGTCGCGGCCCGCGGCGTGCTGTACGCCGCGGATCATCCGAGGCGCCGCGAGTACTGGGTCGGTGGCAGCACGGTGGGCACTCTCGCGGCGAACGCGATCGCACCCGGTCTGCTCGACCGCTATCTCGCCCGCACCGGGTTCGAATCCCAGCAGACCGACCAGCCCCGTGACCCGGACCAGCCCGCGAACCTGTGGCAGGCCGCGGACGACAGCAAGGGTCACGACTTCGGCGCGCACGGAGCGTTCGACCGGCAGGCGACCGGCACCAGCGTCCAGCTGTGGGCGTCACAGCACCACGGGCTCCTGGCCACCACCGCCGCCAGCCTGGCCGGCGCAGCCGCCGTGGCACGTTGGGTCCGCCGCTGACTTCCGGCACCCGCCCCCGTGACGCGTCAAGGAAGCAGGAGTACGACGGTCTCGGCCACGCAGGCCGGCTTGTCCCGGTCCTCGATCTCGACCGTGTACCGGACCACCACCTGCCAGCCCTGCGGCCCCGGCGTCACGCGCACCAGCTCGGCGCCGACCCGGACCCGCGCGCCGACCGGCACCGGGGCGGGGAACCGTACCTTGTTGGCGCCGTAGTTGATGCTCATCCTCACACCGTCGACCCGGTAGATCTGCTGCGCCAGCCGCGGCACCAGCGACAGCGTCAGGTAGCCGTGTGCGATGGTGCCGCCGAACGGTCCCGCGGCCGCCCGCGCGGTGTCGACGTGGATCCACTGGTTGTCGCCGGTGGCCTCGGCGAACAGGTTCACCTCCTGCTGGGTGATCGTGTGCCAGTCGCTGTGACCCAGCTGTTCACCCGTGGCGGTGACCAGCTCGTCCAGGCCGGGGAAGACCCGCATGCCGACTCCTCAGGCCCGCGGTCCGCCGGCGACGTACAGGACCTGGCCGGAGACGAAGGAGGCTGCCTCGCTGACGAAGAACGAGACCGCATGCGCGATGTCGGCGGGGACGCCGACCCGCCCGACCGGGATCTGCTTGACTGCGGCGGCCTGGAACTCCTCGAACGTCACACCCAGCCGTCGGGCGGTGGCCGCAGTCATGTCGGTGGCGATGGTGCCGGGCGCGATGGCGTTGGCGGTGACGCCGAACCGGCCGAGCTCGATCGCCAGCGTCTTGGTGAAACCCTGCAGCCCGGCCTTCGCCGAGGCATAGTTTGCCTGGCCCCGGTTGCCGAGCGCTGACGTGCTGGACAGGTTCACGATCCGGCCCCACCCCGCCTCGGTCATGTGCGACTGCACCGCCTTGGTCATCAGGAATGCCCCGCGCAGGTGTACGCCGATGACGGCGTCCCAGTCGTCGACGCCCATCTTGAACAGCAGGTTGTCGCGGATGATGCCAGCGTTGTTCACCAGCACGGTCGGCGCACCGAGCTCGGCGGTGACCCGGTCGACCGCGCTGCGCACGGAGTCGGGATCGCAGACGTCGGCGCGCACTGCCAACGCAGTACCGGCGCCGGACTCGATGTCGGCCACGGTGGCGGCGCAGCCGGCCTCGTCCAGATCCAGCACAGCAACGGCGAACCCGTCGACGGCGAGCCGTCCGGCGATCGCCGCCCCGATGCCGCGGGCAGCGCCGGTGACGACAGCGGTGCGGGTTTGCTGCTCGGTCACGGGGGGCTCCTTGCTGGGTAAGCAACCGCTTAGCGACGTACCCTAGGATCAGGGCCGTGCGCCACATCTTCTCCTGCCCGTTGCGCTGGGCCGACATGGACCCGCTCGGGCACGTCAACAACGTTGTCTACGTCGACTATCTGCAAGAGGCGCGGGTCGACATGCTCAGGGTGCATGCGCCGGACCGCGGTGGGGAGGACCTGGCGGACGGTGTCGTGGTGGTGCGGCACGAGGTGCAGTACCTGCGGCCGCTGGCGTTTCGGCCGCAGCCGGTGCGGATCGAGAGCTGGGTGAGCTCGATCAGAGCAGCCACGTTCACGATGCAGTACGAGATCCTGGACGAGCAGCCCGACGGGACCCGGCTCACCTACACACGGGCATCGACGGTGCTCACGCCGTTCGTCTTCGCCGCCGAGCGACCCCGGCGCATCCGGCCGGAGGAGCGCGCCGTGCTCGAGCGGTTCCTCGAGGCGGACGAGCTCTGATGCGGCACACGTTCATGCTCTGGGTGCGTTGGTCTGACGTCGACGGCTACGGCCACGTCAACAACGTGAAGTACTTCGAGTATGTGCAGGAGGCGCGGATCGCGTTCCTGCACAGTCTCGCCGAGGACGTCGCAATCACTGGCTCAGAGACGTTCGTGGTCGCTCGCCAAGACGTCGACTACCTGCGTCCGATGCTGTTTCGTGCCGAGCCGTTCACGATCGAGTCGTGGGTGTCGCGAGTCGGCACCTCCTCCTACGAGCTGCAGGCGGAGATCAGGGACGGCAACACGGTGCTGGCGCACGCGACCACCATCGTGGTCGCCTTCGACCTGCGCACACAGCGGGCGCGGCCGCTCGGCGCGACCGAGCGCTCAGCGCTGGAGCGGGTGTACGCCCCGCCAGCGACGCGCTGACGCCCTGCGTCGGGAGAGGTCAGGTGTCCTCTCGAGTGTTGACCATGAAGGTCGCCGCATACTCGAAGTACTCCCAGAGCTGCCGCTCCAGCTCCGGGGTGAGCGCTGTCTCGGCGGCGGTCTCGTCCAGCGCGGTACGCATGTGGCTGAGCCATGAGTCGCGCGCGGCCATCGACACCGCGAACGGTGCATGCCGCATCCGCAGCCGGGGGTGCCCGCGCTGCTCGGAGTAGGTCTTCGGGCCACCCCAGTACTGCTCGAGGAACAGCCGCAGCCGCTCCTCGGCGCTGGTGAGATCGGCTTCGGGGTACAACGACCGCAACAACGGGTCACCGGCCACGCCGGCGTAGAACCGGTGCACGAGGCGCGTGAAGAACCGGTGCCCACCCATCGCGTCGTACCGCGTCCGGCCCTGGGCCTCGCTCTGTGTCTCGGTCACGCCGCCATTGTGGCAACTGCTCGGCATCGGTGGGCGGATGGCCGCTGCAGCCACCGTGCATCAGGTCGGACCGGGCTCGACCGGCTCGGCCGGTTCGGCCGCTTCGTCGCGGTGCCAGAGCACCCGCTGTGGCAGCGGCAGCTCGATCCCCTCCGCGTCGAAGCGCCGCTTGATCCGCTCGCGCATCTCCCGGGCGACGCTCCACTGCTGCAACGGCGCCGTCTTGAGTACCAGCCGCACGATGATGGCGTCGGGGTCGATCCGCTCCACTCCCCACACCTCGGGCTCCTCGAGGATCATGTCCTGGTACTCCTCGTCCTCGAACATCGCCTGCGCCTCCTGGCGCAGGAGGTCGCGGACACGGGCCAGATCCTCGCCATAGCCGACACCGATGTCGAGCACGGTGCGCGCCCAGTTCTGACTCATGTTGCCGACGCGCAGGATCTCGCCGTTCGGCACATACCAGACCGTGCCGTTGACATCGCGCAGCCGGGTGATCCGCAGACCCACCGCTTCGACCTCGCCGGTGGCCTCGCCCACGTCGACCACGTCCCCCACGCCGTACTGGTCCTCGAGGATCATGAAGATGCCGGACAGGAAGTCCTTGACCAGTGACTGCGCCCCGAAACCGAGCGCGACACCGAGGATGCCTGCGCTGGCGATGAGCGGCGCGACGTTGTAGCCGAACACGTCGATCGCCATGATGATGATCACGGCGGAGACCGCGCCGGTCGTGATGCTCTTGAGCAACGATGCCATCGTGGCGGCCCGCTGGTGGCGCCGCTCCAAGGCGATCGACGACGACTCCAGGAACATCTGCCGCGCCTTGCCGCGCTGCAGGACGCCGGGCACCGAGCCTTCGGACGCGCGCGCGGCCAACCGCTCGATCATCCGGTGCAGCACCCACCGGATCGCCACTCCGACCAGCAGCAGCCCGATGATGTGCAGCGGCTTGGCGAACAGCCAGTTCGCCGCCGCCGCCAGCCACTCGTTGTCGGTCCACTCGAGCACGAGCCCGCAGGTCCAGTCGTCCGGCTGGCAGGTGGCCACGTTCTCGGGCAGGTCCAGCAGGGTCGCGTCGTCGGACGGCCCCTGTCCGGGGGTCGGGGTGGGCTGGAGCAACGTGCGCACGGGTTCCTTCCGCGGTGGGTTCTGGCGACCGTACGACGAGGCTAGGGCCCACTCAACTCGGTGGCCCAGCCGTGAAAGGCCAGCGTATCGGCGCTGAGCGCGATGCCGCGACTGGTCGAGCGGGCACCGTGACCGACCTCGCTCTCCACCCGGATCAGGATCGGGCGCTTCTCGACATCCCCCGCGTTGGACGCCTGCAAGGCCGCGCACATCTTGCGCGCATGCAGCGGGTCGACACGGGTGTCGGAGCCGAAGACCGTGAAGAGCGTCGCGGGATAGGTGACGCCGTCCTCCACCCGGTGGTACGGCGAGTAGGCCAGCAGCGCGCCCAGCTGTTCAGCGTCGGAGGCGCTGCCGTACTCACCGGACCAGAACCGACCCAACCCGTGCTGCTCGAAACGCACCATGTCGAGCAACGGCGCTGCGCAGACCACCGAGCGGTAGAGGTCGGGGCGCTGGGTCAAGGCCGCGCCGACGAGAAGTCCACCGTTCGATCCCCCGGAGATGCCGAGCTGGTGCGGGGTGGTCCAGCCCCGGTCGCAGAGCCACTCCGCGGCAGCGTGCAGGTCGTCGAACACCCGCTGCTTGTCGCCGAGCATCCCGGCCCGGTGCCACTGCTCTCCCTCCTCGCCGCCGCCGCGCAGGCAGGCGACCGCGTAGACCCCACCGGCCTCCACCCAGCTCAGCACCCCGGCGCCGTAGCCCGGCGTCATCGGGACGCCGAAACCGCCGTAGCCGTAGAGGATCGTGGGCCTCGGCCCGGTACCGGTCAGGTCGTCGCGGCCGATGAGGAACATGCGCACAGTCGTGCCGTCGTACGACGTGTAGTCGACCAGCTCGGCGGAGATCCCGGCCACGTCAGGGATCGCACCTGGCGGCTCGGCCCACACCGTGAGGTCGCCGGTGCGCGCGTCGTAGCGGTGGATCACGGTGGGTGTCACGAAGTCGGTGTGGCTGAACCACATCTCGTGACCACCGTGGTAGCGGGTCTGCAGCCCGCCGACCGAGCCGAGCCCGGGCAACGCGAGCGTGCCGGTGCGTGCGCCGTCGACGAGGTCGTGCACGCTGATCTCCGACACCGCGTGCCGGGTCCAGGCGACCAGCAGCTGTGGTCGCTCGAGCGCCTCGACGACCGCGAACCCGCTGAGCACCGCCTCGGGGTCCTCATCCACCAGCGGCCGCCAGCGCTCACGGGTCGGCTGCTGCGGGTCGGCCACGAGCAGCCGCCCGCGCGGGCTCTCGTGGTCTGTCCAGACGTAGAGCCGACCGTCGACGCCGACAGTCAGGCTGGTCTGCGCGTCAACGCCCTCCTGGACAGTGACGAACTGCGCCGCCGCTGGGTCGGCGTCGAGCAGGTCGGCGAGATAGACGTCGTTGCGTGGATCGGTGCCGCGGGCGCCGGAGACGATCAGCCAGCGGCCATCGCGGCTGACCGACACGCCCCAGACGAAGGCCTTGTCGCGGCCGTCGCCGAACACCACCGTGTCGAGGTCCGCATCGGTGCCGAGCCGGTGCAGCCACACCCGCCGGTGGTACTGCTGCTCGTCCGTGGGCAGTCCGGCCGGATCGAGCTGGCGGACGTAGAAGAACGCCGAGGCATCGGGCAGCCACGCGACCGGGGAGAAGCGGGTGCGGGTGATGGGTCCGTCGACGACGTCGCCGCTGGCCACGTCGAGCACCCGGATCGCGGACTCCTCCGTGCCCTTCTCCGACAGCTGGTAGGCGAGTAGCCGGCCATCGGGCGCGGGCTGGTAGGCGTCGAGCGTCGTCGTCCCATCGGGGTCGAGCACCATCGGGTCGATCAGCACCCGCTCCGTCCCGTCGCCCTCGCGCACGTGCAGCACACCGTGCTCCTGCTCCGGCGTCCGACGTACGAAGAACTCGCGCTCGGCCCGAAAGCTCGGCAACCCGTGGAAGCCGGTGCTCGTCAGCTCCTCGAGCCGGTTGACGAAGTGCTCGCGCAGCGTCCACCGGGACCGCTGTCGATCCATCAGCTCGGCCTGTGCCGTGAGCCACTGCTGCGTCGCCGGCGCATCCGCGTCCTCGAGCCAGCGGTAGGGGTCGGCGACGCGTTGCCCGTGCAGCACCTCGACGAGGTGGTCGCGCGAGGCATCTGGGTACGGCGGTACGGCGGTCACGGCCGGAGACTAGCGTCGGCAGCGGACCTAGCCGCATCGGCGTCCGGACAGTCGGTACGGTTGGCCACGTGACTTCAGGAACCACCGCGTGACTCCGCGAACCGCAGCGCGCCGCGCCGCCCGCGCGACTGCCGTGGCGGCACCGCTGGCGCTGTGCCTCGTCGCCGCTCCGGCCGTCGCCGACACCCCGGTCGGCTGGGAGCAGGGCGAGGCCCCGTCGGCGCTGACCGTCGTGTTGTTGCTGGGCGGTATCCCGCTCGCGCTGATGGCTCTCATCACGGTGGCAGTGATGGCGCCGTCACTGGTGCGCGGTGATCGGCGTCAGCGCGGTGTGGCGTCCTGGACCGAACCGCAGTGGTTCGGCGGCCCACACAGCCACTCCGGCGCCTTGGCCAGCGCGGAGTCGGTGCACCCGCGACAGCTCGAGGTCGGGCGGCAGCCGAACCCGCTCAGCCGGGAGGCAGGAGGCGCCAGTGCCCGCTGGTGAGTTCTTCACCCCGACGGATCGCCAGCTGATCGAGCGGGCGATCCGCAACGCCGAATCGGTGTCGGGGTTCGACTTCTCGGTCTTCGTCGGCGCGTCCGCCGGCGAGCCCCGCCGGTTCGCCGAGCAGCTGCACGCGCAGCTCGACGACCCGGTCCACGGGGTACTGGTGCTGGTGGACCCGGTGACGCGGGTGCTCGAGATCGTCACCGGCTCGGCGGTGCGCCGCAGCCTTGACGACGGTGAGGTCGGCCTGGCCGCGCTGAGCATGCAGACCGCCTTCGCCGTCGGTGACTTCGTCAGCGGGATCACCACCGGTGTGCAGCAGCTGGGCGAGCACGCCCGCCGTCCGCAGATGCTGCACACCGACACCCCTTGACCCCGCCTACTTGCCTCGCGGTTTGTCCCCCACCCGAGCGGGCAGGCTTCCGGAATGACCGAACACAGCCCCGAAGGCCGCGATCCGACACCCGTCGCGCCAGATCGGGAGGTTGCTGACTTCTGGTTCGACCCGATCTGTCCGTGGGCGTGGATGTCGTCTCGGTGGCTGCTCGAGGTGGAGCGGGTACGCCCGGTCCGCGCCAGTTGGCACGTCATGAGCCTGGCTTACCTGAACTCCGACAAGGACGGCGCTGACGACTACCGCAAGATGCTCGGCAGCGATTGGGGGCCGGTGCGAGCCTGCATCGCCGCCGCTCAGGCTCACGGTGACGATGTGCTGGGTCCTCTCTACACCGCGCTGGGGCGCCGCTTCCACAACGAGGAGCGTGACCGCGACCGCGCCACGGTGCAGGAGGCTCTTGCCGAGGTCGGGCTGCCGGCGTCGCTGGCCGACGCGATGGACTCGACCGAGTACGACGACGAGCTGCGCAAGTCGCACCATGCCGGGATGGACCAGGTCGGGATGGAGGTCGGCACACCCGTGATCAGCGTCCAGGGTGTCGCCTTCTTCGGACCGGTGGTGACCCCGGCGCCCAAGGGCGAGCCGGCCGGTCGGCTCTGGGATGGGGTGCTGCTGGTCGCCGGCACCGACGGCTTCTTCGAGCTCAAGCGGAGCCGGACCAGAGACCCGATCTTCGACTGACGCCGAGACCGCATCTCGTCGCGTTCGCCTCTCGCGTTCGCGCGTGTCAGACTCCGGCGCTATGCGGGTGCACCTGGGCTCCGACCACGCCGGCTTCGACCTGAAGAACCACCTCGCGCGCTGGCTCACCGAGCGGGGTCACGACGTCGTGGACCACGGTCCAGTGCGCTTCGACCCGTCCGACGACTACCCGCCGTACTGCTTGCGCGCCGCCGCCGCGGTGGTCGCCGACCGAGCGATCGGCGTACCAGCGCTGGGGGTGGTGATCGGCGGGTCGGGCAACGGCGAGCAGATCGCCGCCAACAAGGTGGCGGGGGTGCGGGCGGCGCTGGCATGGAGCGATCAGACGGCGGCGCTGGCCCGTCGGCACAACGACGCCAACGTCGTCTCGATCGGGGCACAGCTGCACGACCTCCAGACGGCGACCCGCTTCGTCGAGGTGTTCTTGTCCACTGACTACAGCGGTGAGGAGCGGCACTCGCGGCGGATCGCGATGCTGTCTCGTTATGAGTCGACCGGCGAGCCGCCGCCGCTGCCGGAGCAGCCCTGATGCCCGAAGGTCACACGCTGTACCGGCTCGCCACCGCCTTGACCGGATCGTTCGGAGGTCGCCGGGTGCGGGTCGGCTCGCCGCAGGGACGGTTCGCCGATTCGGCGGCGCTGCTGGACCGCAGCCTGCTGCGCGGCGCGGAGGCGGCCGGAAAGCATCTGTTCATCCAGTTCAGCGCCGGCCGCTGGCTGCATGTTCATCTGGGGCTGTACGGCACGTTCGAGGTGGTCGCCGGTCCGGCACCGGCGCCGCGCGGTGCGGTCCGTCTCCGCCTGAGCACCGCGTCGTCGTACGCCGATCTGCGCGGCCCCACCGCCTGCGAGCTGCAGACCGGGGCTCAGCGCGAGGCCGTCCTCTCCCGGCTGGGTCCGGACCCGCTGCGACCCGATGTCGACCCCGAGCTGGCCTGGCGCCGGATCAGCTCGAGCAGCCGACCGGTGGCCGGGCTGCTGATGGACCAGAACGTCATTGCCGGCGTCGGCAACGTCTACCGCGCCGAGCTGCTCTTCCGGCACCGCATCGCCCCACACCGACAAGGCCGCGACCTGAGCCGCAGCGAGTGGGAGGCGATGTGGGTGGACCTCGTGGCGCTGATGCACGACGGCGTGCGCACGGGCCGCGTCGACACGGTGCGCGATGCCCACCTGCCGGCAGTGATGGGTCGTCAACCTCGCGTCGACGACCACGGCGGTGAGGTGTATGTGTACCGGCGGGCCGGTCAGCCGTGTCACGTGTGCGCGGAGGCGCTGGCCACGGAGCTGCTGGACGGACGCAACCTCTTCTGGTGCCCGCGCTGCCAGTCAGACGGACGGAGTTCGGCTGCCGGTCGTCCCCGCCCCGGCTAGTCTCGGCAGATGCCCGACGCCGTTGCCACGCCTCGCGGGCGCAACTCTCCCGCGTTGCGGCGGAGTCGGCGGCGCACCCGCGCGCTGCGCCGCGTCCGCGAGTCGGAAGTCACCTGGTTGGTGGGACTGCTGGTGCTTGCCCTCGTCCTCGGCGGGTTGGCAGTGCTGTTCACCCAGCAGGTGTCGCTGTCGTGGTTCGTGGTGCCGACGCTCGTCGGTGGCCTGGTGCTCAGCGTTCCGCGCCTGCTCCTGCTCCTGGTCGCCGTGGTGGTCATCATGGTCGGCACGGCTGGCCTGGCGGGGTTCACGGTGCTGCGGGTCGGGGTGGTGTGCCTGGTCGGCGTCGTTGCTCTGGCGATGCTCTGGAACGCGCGCTCCCGGTCCCAGCTGGGGGTCGTCGGTTCCCGCGGGGAGTCGATGCTGATCGAGTTGCGCGACCGCCTGCAGAACCAAGGGGTGCTACCGGACCTCCCGCGGGAGTGGTACGTCGAGGCCGCGATGCGTGCCGCCGGTGGAACGCCGTTCGCCGGTGACTTCATCGTTGCGGCCAAGACTCGGAGCGACGCCGTGTTCGAGGTCGCGGTGGTGGACGTGTCGGGCAAAGGACTGCAGGCAGGCACCCGGGCGCTGGTGCTCTCCGGCGCGTTCGGCGGACTGCTGGGCGCGCTCCCGCCCGACGAGTTCCTTCCTGCGGCCAATTCCTACCTGCTGCGGCAGGAGTGGGGGGAAGGTTTCGCCACCGCCATCCACCTGGCACTCGACCTGAGCAGCGGCTCGATGGTGCTGCGCTCGGCGGGTCATCCGCCCGCGGTCCAGCTGCACGCCGGCTCCGGACGCTGGGCGCTGCACGGCTCCGAGGGGCCGGTGCTCGGACTCATGGACATCGCCGAGTTCACCGAGGCTTCGGGCCGGCTGCTGCCGGGTGACGCGATGCTGCTGTACACCGACGGTGTGGTGGAGACACCGCAGCGCGACATCAGCCTGGGGATCGACAAGCTGGTCGGGGAGGCGGAGCGGCTCGTAGCGCTCGGCTTCGATGGCGCAGCGACGCGGCTCTTGGACCAGATCGGCTCCAAGGACGACGACCAGGCGCTGTTGGTGATCCACCGCCGCGTCTGAGCGGACAGACCGGTGCTGCGCAGGGCCGCGTGCCAGGATGGACACATGAGCGTCACATCGCTGCACGTGCTGGGTGCGGAACAGCTCGAGCGAGCACGGGGGATCTCCAACGGCCGCGCCTCCGCCACGGTTCACCACGGCAAGCGGCTCAGGCAGACGCTGCTCGCCCTCACCGCCGGTACCCGGTTGGCTGAGCATCAGAGCCCAGGTGACGCCACCGTGATGTGCCTCCGGGGCCGGGTGGTGCTGAACCTCGGCGAGCGCAGCATCGAGGTCGCAGAGGGAGCGCTGGTCGACCTGCCGGCACAGCGCCACGATCTGGTCGCCCATGAGGACTCGCTGGTGGTTCTCACCGTCGGACTGGGATAGGACGAGGCCCGATCGCGGGACCCTGTCGTGAGAGCGCTCTCTTTGTTGGCTCATCTGCACCTCAGCGGATCAACCCAGGCTGGTTGCCATCCAACGAGGCCGGGCTGAGTGAGGGAGTTCAGATCTGGTCGGCCACCCGATCGACGCTAGAGATGAGGACCGCGATGAAGAAGCTCGCCCGCAACCGGACACAGCGTGCGGTACCAGCCCTGCTGCTGCTCGCCGCCTTGGGCTTGACCTCCTGTGGTGACGACGACGATGCCCCGGTCCCAGGCGATGATGGAGGCTCGACAGCCGAGACGCCGAACGGTGAGGACGAGACCGACACCGACGACGAGACCGACACCGACGACGAGTCCGACGACGAGGCCGACGACGAGGCCGACGACGAGGCCGACGACGGAGACGACACCGACAATGACGGGGATGACGACAACGACGACCGATGACAGTGACGTCTGAGGACGAGGACGTGCCTGTGTCGCTGACGCATGCCACGATGGGCAGATGACGAGAGTCGCGACAAGCCAGCTGGACCACCGGCCTGCCGACCGGGATGTCGGTGAGCTCGAGCCCCGGCTGGATCAACACCGGACAGAGCTGGTCGGCTACTGCTACCGGATGCTCGGCTCGGTGTTCGACGCTGAGGACGCCGTTCAGGAGACGATGGTCCGGGCGTGGCGGAGTCTGGATCGTTTCGAGGGACGGGCGGCGCTGCGCTCCTGGCTCTACCGGATTGCCAGCAACGTCTGCCTGGACATGCTCGAGGGGCGCAATCGCCGTGCCCGCCCGATGGACCTGTCGCCGTCCGCCTGGCAACCGGTCGAGGCGTCTCTCGCCGCCAAGCAGCCCGAGATCACGTGGATCGAACCGATCCTCGACGGTCAGGTCCTGCCCTCGGGTGGTGACCCGGCCGAGGTGGCCGTGGCGCGGGAGTCGATCCGGCTGGCGTTCGTCGCTGCGCTGCAGCACCTGCCACCCAGGCAGCGCGCCGTACTGATCCTGCGCGACGTCTTGCGCTGGAAGGCGAACGAGGTGGCCGAGCTGCTCGATGCCTCGGTTGCGTCCGTCAACAGTGCGCTGCAGCGGGCGCGCGCGACCCTGGCGGTGCGGGGACCTTCCAGGCAGCCGGTCGATCCGATCGACGAGGACCACCAGGCGTTGCTGTCGCGCTACGTCGACGCGTTCGAGCGCTACGACATGGACTCGCTGGTGACGCTGTTGCACGAGGACGCCACCCAGAACATGCCGCCGTACGAGATGTGGCTGCGCGGCAGTGGCGACATCGCTGCCTGGATGCTGGGGCCGGGCCACGGCTGTCGCGGGTCGCGGATGCTCCCGGTCACCGCCAACGGCGCGCCGGCGTTCGCGCAGTACCGGCCGAGCGGACCGGGCGGCCGGCACGAGCCGTTCGCACTGCAGGTGCTGGAGCTGTCCGACGGGCACATCGTCGCGATCACCAGCTTCCTCGACACGAGGCTGTTCCCCACCCTCGGCCTGCCGGCGCACCCGGACGACTGATGCTCGGAACTCTTCGTCGGCCAGCGATGACTTCCGGTTCGTCGCCGGGTCTGTACTGGTAGCGAGACGGGCGAGAGGAACTCCCAGCTCTGGCCTGCCCATGAGTTCTCAAGGAGTGACTCGCATGTTCACCAACACCAAGGCGTTCAGCGGCTTCTCGGTCGACGACCTGCCGCGGGCGAAGGAGTTCTACGCCGAGACGTTGGGTCTGCGTGTGGACGACGTGGACGCGGAGTACGGCTTGATGGCGCTGAAGATCGCCGGCGACCGTGACGTCCTGGTCTACGCCAAGTCCGACCACACCCCGGCGACCTTTACGATCCTCAACTTCCCGGTGGACGACATCGAGCAGGCCGTCGACGAGCTGGCCGCGCGCGGAGTGCGCTTCGAGCGCTACGACGGGATGGCCTCCGACACCGACGGCAAGGGCATCTTTCGCGGCGGCGGCCCGCTGATCGCGTGGTTCACGGATCCGGCCGGCAATGTCCTGTCCGTGATGCAACAAGACTGAGGAGCGGCGAGCGCTCTAGTGTCGCGCTATTGAAGTTGTGTGACCGCGGGTGGCGCGCGGGATAATCTGGTCGGCGGTCTTGGTCCAGATGAAGGGCTCGCACCGGTCGTTCCAGCCGTCGATGAAGGTTTCGATGGCGGCGATGAGGTCTTTGACCGAGGTGAAGGTGCCGCGGCGGATGGCTTGGCGGGTGATGATCCCGAAGAAGACCTCGACCATGTTCAGCCAGGACCCGGACGTCGGGGTGAAGTGCAGCGTGATCCGCTTGTTCTTCGCCAGCCACGCGGTCACGTTCGGATGCTTGTGGGTGGCGTAGTTGTCGACCACGATGTGCAGCTGCTTGCGCGGGTAAGCCTTCGCGACCTGCTTGAGGAACTTCAGGAACTCGTCGTGGCGATGACGCGGGTAACAGGCATCGGTGACCTTGCCGGTTCGCGACCTCCAGCGCCGCGAACAGGGTGGTGGTTCCGTGCCGGACGTAGTCGTGAGTCTGCTTCTCCGGGATCCCGGGTCGCAGCGGCAGGATCGGAGCCGTGCGGTCCAACGCCTGCACCTGGGACTTCTCGTCGACGCAGAGCACGACGGCCTTCTCCGGCGGGTCGAGGTAGAGCCCGACGACGTCGCGGATCTTGGCTTCCAGCTCGGGGTCGGTGGAGAACTTGAACGTGCCCGACCGCCACGGCTGCAGACCCCACCTCCTCCACGTCGTCGACACCGTGAAGTCGCTGACCCCCAGATGCTTGGCCAGCAGCCTGCTCGACCAGTGCGTCACCCCGAGCCGTTCCGGCGGCGGCTCCAAGGTGGCCAGCACGATCCGCATCGGGTCGATCCTCCGCGGCCGTCCCGGCTTCGGTCGTTCGTCCAACCCGGCGAGACCCTCGGCCGCATACCGCCGCTTCCAGCGGATCACCGCCGGCTTGCTCACCCCCACCCGACGCACGATCTCCCCGGTGCCGACACCGTCGGCGGCGAGCAGCACGATCCGGGCACGCTGCGCCAGACCAGCCCGCAACGACGGCGAACGCAGCCATCCCTCCAACTCAGCACGATCCCGCGGTGGAACCTCCACAGACACAGTCAACGCCATGCATCATGATCCCACAGAGTAACGCCACTTACCTAGCGAGACACTAG
>JALZMX010000268.1 GCA_030857985.1 Actinomycetota bacterium
GTCCCGCGCTTGTCAGCGCGACTACTGCGACCGCCGACATGGTGCGTCGGCGCGTGAGAGATGGCCGCATGCCTGACCCTTTCGAGAGGAAGCCCGCACAGTTACGGACCGTAGACGGATGCTAACATTGACGGTCGTTGCTGACCAGAGTCGAAATCGGCTCAGGCCCGTCACCTCCCTGACTGCATGGCGAACTCCCGAAAGGTGGTTGGTATGACTTGAGGGCCTTCCGGTGACGGGTGGTGGTCACGTACGGTGACGTCGCTACGGGCCGACCCAGGTGACCGTGACGGCGGTGGGCGGAGAGATCGTCGCGTCGCCGGTGAAGGAGGCCCGGTTCAGGATCGGCGTCCCGGTCGCAACCGTGGAGCGCACGCGGGCGGTCAATTGCACGCTGTCGCTGACACCAGCGGGTACTGAACCGAGCCGCCAGACCACGTTCCCTGTCGCAGCGTTGTAGGTGCCGCCGTCTGATGCCCGCAGGAACCGCAGCTCCTCGGGAAGCTCGTCGGTGATCTTGGCCCGGCCAGATGCCGCCGGCCCCGCGTTCTGGTACGACATCTCGTAGCGGACCCTGCTCGCTGGAGCCGCGCTGGGTGGTCCCGTCTTGGTCAATGTCACGACGGGGTCGCAGCGCTGCGCCTTATCGCCGCAGGCGTAGACGTCGAAGCCGCGCGCGATGTCACCGGCGTAGATGTAACCCTTGTACTCCTTGGCAGACCAGGTGTCAGCGCCAGGCTGGATATTCCAGCCCACTGTGTTGCCCCAGGTGCTGCGCCGGTCCTCCTTGATGCCATCAGCGTCGCTCGACGACTTCCCAAAGCGGATGTACCACACGCCGGCGCCGTACCACGCCTGGGTCATGAGCCGGTCTGCCAGTCGTGAGACGCCGTCGAAGCGGGCGCCGACCGGCCCGGGGGAGGCCGTCCCATTCCCTCCGATGCGGAACACGTGCGAGGTGCAAGCCCGCTCGGGCCGGCCCGGGAACAGCTCCTGGATCGGATCAGGGATGAAGGCCACGCCTGGATCCGGGTTGAAGTAGGTGCCCAGCTTGACCGGCTGCGTCGGGGTCGCGCCGGACGTACGGGCCAGACCGGGGACGGGAGCCAGCGCCCAGAAGTGGTCGCCGCCGACGGTTCCCTGATCCTGGAAGTTGCACGAGGTATTGACGACGCCGCCGCCGCGCTCGTCGGAGATGACCAGGATTTTCCCGTCTGCTGTGGTGTCGGCTTGATGGGACAGCTCGAGGTTGTGCGCGTTGTCGAGACCGCGCGCGTTGCTGCGGCCGCAGGCGGCGACACCTGCCTCGGGGCAGGCAAAGTTCGGGAGGATCGTCTTTGTTCGCACCGTGCCGCGCAGCACCCGGTCGACGTTGACGATAAAGGTCGAGTTGAGCGCGGCGACGTACATCTTGTCACCGTCGAGGGAGAAGAAGACGTCATGCGGCCGCCACAAGCCGCACGCGCTCTTGCGCGGAGCCTGCGAAGCGGGCCGGCACCCCGTCGTGTCGAACTGATTGTAAGGGACGTCGGTCCGACGGCTGCCCAGGTTGGGGACGGGTGGTCGTTCGATCACGATGCACTCGAAGCTCGCTCCCGCCGGGCACCGGCCGGGCATATCCCGCCTGGACTCGTCGATGAACCGGTAGATGTGCCGCTTCCGGTTGAGGAAGTCGCGGGTCGGGAGGTTCCGCAGGTCGATGATGTCGACCGCCCAGTCCGAACTGGGGTTGGAGATGGCTAGGTAATCCCCACTCGGGTGCAGGGTCGTGTTGTGCGCCCCACCCGGTGGGTTCGGGAAGCAGGTCAGCAGGCTGGTTCTGAACGCCGGTGTTGCCAGCGTCGGGTTCTGGGCCGCGTCCGGGTCGAAACGCAGCTTGAAGACGTCGACGCCCTGACCGTCCGCCTCCGGGTAGTTGGTGGCCAGGCAGTCTGAAGTGGTGACCGGCAGTCCGGAGAGTCCGTCGTAACTGAGGACCGCGATGTTGTTCCTGACCTGGACGTCGTTCTGGTAGCCCGTCGTGAAGTTGCGACCGGCCGGTCGAGGATCGGCGGGGTCGGTAATATCGAAGATGCGCAGGCCGCCGCCGATGGTGCCGAGGAATGCGTAGTCGCGAATGTCGCCGCTCGCGTCTCTTCGGGACTGGAACTCCACGTCGGTGCCGACGATCCCGCACCGGTTCGCCAGGTGCACCAGGCGCTTGGCCGAGCGGGCCGGGAACGGGCTCCCGTCCGAGTCAGCCGGCAGCAACCCCTCCTCGCAGGGGAGCGGGAGGTTGCGGACCGGGTCAAGTTCGTCACCGAAGGTCACCGTGGCAGCCGTCCCGAGCAGGACCGAGAGGGCGAGCGCCCCGATGAGCAGGTGCCGGCGTACGCCGCTGAGCATGTTCATGATGCGCCAACTCTCTTCATCCCCGACCAGTGGATTGTCGACATCGGCAGTATGCGCGCATAGCCGTTGCGGTGACAACAATCGCGGCGCCTCCAGCTGCGCGTACACGCTTCCTCACCCGCGACCGCCCTCGAGGGGGTGGGAAGCGTATCGGAACACGTCTCGCCGCCCGGGCTCTGCTGCGTACTACTGTCGCCTCGAGGAGCGAACCGGAGCGGGAGGGACGCCGACGTGGTGGGCGACAGGGGCGAACGGGTGGTCACCCGGCGCTTCCTCACCGTCCCCAACCTGTTGAGCTTCGTCCGGCTGCTCGGCGTACCTCTGTTCCTCTGGCTCGTGCTCGGGCCAGAGGCCGACGGCTGGGCACTGGCCGTGCTCATGGTCGCGGGCATCACCGACTACCTCGACGGCTGGCTGGCCCGGGTCCTCGACCAGTCCACGAAGCTCGGGCAGGTGCTGGACCCGGTTGCCGACCGGTGCTACATCCTCGCCGTCGTCGTCGGTCTGGCGCTGCGTGACGTCATCCCCTGGTGGCTGGCGGTGGCGTTACCGCTGCGCGACGTCTTCCTGTTCTCGCTGGTGCCGTTCCTGCGCACGCGGGGCTACAGCGCGCTGCCCGTGCACTTCCTCGGCAAGGCCGCGACCGCCGCCCTGCTCTACGCATTCCCGTTGCTGCTGCTCGGCGAAGGTGAGGGCGTGGTTGCCACCCTGTCCGAGATCTTCGGCTGGGCGTTCGCGGTCTGGGGCACTGGTCTGTACTGGTGGGCGGGGTGCCTCTACGCCTGGCAGGTACGCCGTCTGCTCAGCGACCATCCGCATCTCGCCCGCACGCACTGAGCTCGGCAGTCGCCATCGGGTCGGGGTACGCTCACCGAGCCGACTAGCCGGCCAGTCGACTAGTTCGTCCGGGCGAACAGGAGTGTTGCGTTGTATCCCGATGACCTCAAGTACACCGCCGAGCACGAGTGGCTCCGCCGCCCCGGTGAGACCGCCGACTCGGTGCGGATCGGCATCACCGACTACGCCCAGGACGCGCTCGGCGACATCGTCTATGTGCAGCTGCCGGAGGTGGGCGCCGAGCTCGCGACCGGCACCGCCGTGGGTGAGCTGGAGTCCACCAAGTCCGTGTCCGACGTCTATGCGCCGGTCGCCGGCACCGTGGTGGCGCGCAACGAGGCGCTGGAGCAGACGCCCGAGCTGATCAACAGCGACCCGTACGGCGAGGGGTGGCTGATCGAGCTGCGCCCGACCGAGGCGGCGCAGGTCGAGAGCCTGATGGACGCCGACGAGTACCAGTCGCAGGTCGAGGCATCCTGAGCATCCATGCCAACACGGTCCAGGTTGACCGAGGCGCGGTGCCCGCATAGGTTGCAGGAAACCATCACCCTCGACCACGGCTTCATGGTCGCAAGGAGGCCGGGACATGCCGTTCTGCACTGAGTGCGGACACGAGAACCATGCTTCGGCGCGGTTCTGCAGCCACTGTGGCCATCGCCTGGAGCCGGCCGCGGCTCCGGAGCGGCCCACCGGTTCAACCGCGACGATCAGCTACACCGGAGGCGAGAGCGAGACCGAGGGTGAGCGGCACGACCTCCCTGACCTGAGCGCCGAGGACGCCGCGGCGGTCGATGCACTGCCGCCGAGCAGTGCGCTGCTGGTGGTGCAGCGCGGGCCGGGGGCAGGCTCGAGGTTCCTCCTCGACACCGACGAGGTCAAGGCCGGCCGGCACCCCGACAGCGACATCTTCCTCGACGACGTGACGGTGTCGCGTCGCCACGCGATCTTCCGCCACCGACCGGACGGTTTCACAGTCGCCGATGTCGGCAGCTTGAACGGCACCTACGTCAACCGGGACCGGATCGACGAGATCCAGCTCACCGGCGGCGACGAGGTGCAGATCGGCAAGTACCGGCTCGTCTACTTCGCCGGCTCGAAGGGCACCGGAGGAGCCGGGCGGTGAGCTCACCCGCACGGAGCCGGTCTCGGATGAGCATCGGCGAGCTGCTCGACGCGTTGCGCACGGACTTCCCGGACGTCACGATCTCGAAGATCCGCTACCTCGAGGCCGAGGGGCTGGTGGAGCCGGAGCGAACGGCCGCCGGCTACCGCAAGTTCTCTGCCGCCGACCTCGAACGTCTCAGGTACGTCCTCCAGGCTCAGCGCGAGCGCTATCTCCCGCTGCGCGTGATCAAGGACCACCTCGACGGGCTCGACCGTGGCCTCGAGCCGCCCGAGACGCCGGGTGCGGCTCCGCGGGTTCCGGTGCTCGTGGTCGGTGGGGGACTGCCGGACGCCGATTCCTTCCGCAGCGACCCGGCTCAGCTGCGGCTGACCCGGGTGGAGCTGCTGCAGGCCGCCGGCATCGACGAGGCGCTGCTGGAGCAGTGCGAGGGGTTCGGCCTCATCGCCCGGCGTAACGGCACGCGGCACTACGACGGGGACGCGCTCCTGATCGCCACCACCCTCGGCGGCATGGCCGGCTACGGACTGGAGCCTCGGCACCTGCGCTCGTTCAAGACCGCCGCAGACCGTGAAGTCGGTCTGTTCGAGCAGGTGGTCTCACCACTGCGCAGACAACGCGACAGCGCTGCGGCGGCCCGTGCGGACAACGCGGTCCGAGAGTTGGCGGCGTTGTCGGTGCGGCTGCACGCCACGCTGGTCAAGACCGGTCTGCAGACGCGACGCTGACCGCTCCGGAAGCCCGACATCTGCGGAGTAGGGTGGGCGGGTGCGCGAGATCGATGTCATAGGTGTCCGGGTCGAAATGCCCTCCAACCAGCCGATCGTGCTGCTGCGCGAGACCGGCGGTGAGCGTTATCTTCCGATCTGGATCGGCGCCGTCGAGGCGACCGCGATCGCATTCGCGCAGCAGGGCGTGGTGCCCCCGCGTCCTCTCACGCACGACCTGATCAAGGATCTCCTGGAGGCGGTCGGCCACCAGCTGTCCGAGGTGCGGATCACCGAGGTTCGCGAGGGCGTCTTCTACGCCGACCTCGTGTTCGCGTCCGGCATCGAGGTCAGCGCCCGGCCCTCGGACTCGATTGCGCTCGCCCTGCGCACCGGCAGCCGGATCGTGTGCAGTGAGGCGGTGCTCGACGAGGCCGGGATCGTCGTACCGGACGAGCAGGAGGCCGAGGTGGAGAGGTTCCGCGAGTTCCTCGACCAGGTGACGCCCGGCGATTTCGAGCGCGAGTAGCCCAGTTCATGTCGGCACGGGGTGGCCCGGTGACGCACCTATCGCCACCGGGCCACCCCGTACCGAAAAGGCAACCTTCAACCTGAGGTTGAGGGTAGCGACACGTCGAGTCGGCAGGCTGTCCGGTCGTTGACCCCGACCTGTGCGGCGCTTACGGTGGCTGCAGAACGTCCTCGATGTAACTCCATCCGTGTGGTCCCACTTCCGGGTCCCACTGCCCACCCGGAGGTCGGCGTGACAAGCAACGGCGAACGGCCCGCAGGCGCGACCGAACAGACGCGCCAGGCGGCGGCCCGAGCGGCCGAGGCGGCGGGCAGGCAGGGTCTGCTCTTCGATGACGACGTCTCCCCGCTACCCGATGGCGTGGGCTATCGCGGTCCCACCGCGTGCAGCGCAGCCGGTATCACCTACCGCCAGCTCGACTACTGGGCTCGCACCGGCCTGGTGGAACCGACCGTGCGCGGCGCCACCGGCTCCGGGACCCAGCGGCTTTACTCCTTCCGCGACGTACTGCTGCTGAAGGTGATCAAGCGGCTGCTGGACGCCGGAATCTCCCTGCAGCAGATCCGGACCGCCATCCACCACCTGCGTCAGCGTGGCACCGACGACCTGACCCGGGTGACCTTGATGAGTGACGGTGCCAGCGTCTACGAGTGCACCTCCAACGACGAGATCATCGATCTGCTGCAGGGCGGACAGGGGGTCTTCGGGATCGCCATCGGCGGCGTCTGGCGCGAGATCGAGGGGTCGCTGTCCGACCTGCCCAGCGAGCGTGCCGAGCGGCTCGACAGCGATGCCGATCCCTCCGACGAGCTGGCGGCGCGGCGCCGGTCGCGTCTCACCGGCTGATAGGTTCGAGCATTAGCTGACGAACCCGCGCGGGAGAGATCGCGGTGCCCCGGCCAGGTCGGCACACTGCCGGCCACGCTGGAGCCGACACCGGGCAACAACGGGCACCGCGGCGCCGAAGGGGCAACCCCTCCCCGGAACCTCTCAGGCGACAGGACCGCACGGGCGAGGCAACTCTGGAGGCGCTGCCGACAGAGGGGGAGGTCTCCACGCCGGGGAGGACGCGCGCCCCGGCCCGATGCACGGAGCCTCCGATGAGTCACCGCTCACTGTCCGCGCTCGATCGTCTCGCCGATCTCGACGCCGCCGTACCCTTCAGCGCCCGACACATCGGGCCGGATGCCGCCGGCCGCTCGCGGATGCTCCGGCTCCTGGGCTTCGACTCCCTCGACGACCTGATGGTGGCGGCCGTGCCCGCCGGCATTCGCGGCAGCGCCGCGACCGAGCTGCCGCCACCGGCGACCGAGGCGGAGACGCTGGCCGAGCTGACCCGGCTCGCGGCGCTCAACCGGCCGATGGAGCCGATGATCGGGCTCGGCTATAACGGCACCATCACCCCGAGCGTCGTGCGCCGTGGCGTGCTGGAGAACCCGGCGTGGTACACCGCCTACACGCCGTACCAGCCGGAGATCTCTCAGGGCCGGCTCGAGGCGCTGCTCAACTTCCAGACCATGGTCGCGGACCTGACCGGGTTGCCGACCGCCAACGCCTCGCTGCTCGATGAGGGCACCGCGGCGGCGGAGGCGATGGCGCTGGCACGACGGGCGAACCGCTCCAATGCCTCCACCCGGTTCGTCGTCGATGCGGACGCGCTGCCCCAGACCGTCGCGGTGATGCGCACCCGGGCGGAGGCGCTCGGGCTGCGGGTCGAGGAGGCGGACCTGACCCAGGGACTGCCCGAGGGCGACCTCGCCGGCGTTCTGGTGCAGTATCCGAGCGCCAGTGGCCTGGTGCGTGACCTGCAGCCACTCGTGGAGGAGGCGCATGCGCGCGACGCGCTGGCCGTGGTGGCTGCCGATCCGCTCGCGCTGTGTCTGCTGCAGGCACCGGGCGAGGTAGGCGCCGATTTGGTCGTCGGCTCGACCCAACGCTTCGGGGTCCCGCTGTTCTACGGCGGACCACACGCCGGGTACGTCGCGGTGCGATCCGGGTTGGAGCGGCACCTGCCGGGGCGCCTGGTCGGGGTTTCCAAGGACGCCGAGGGCCGGCCGGCGTACCGGCTGGCGCTGCAGACCCGCGAGCAGCACATCCGCCGGGACAAGGCGACCTCCAACATCTGTACGGCGCAGGTGCTGCTCGCCGTGGTCGCGTCGATGTACGCCGTCTACCACGGGCCCGAGGGCCTGCGGGCCATCGCGACGCGGGCACACCGGTACGCCGCCGTACTTGCCGCGGGCCTGCGCAGCGCGGATGTGACCGTGCTGCACGAGACCTTCTTCGACACCGTCACCGCGGTGGTCCCGGGCAGGGCGGAGTCGGTGGTGGCGGCGGCACGTGACGCCGGCGTGCACCTGCGGCTCGTCGACGCGGACCACGTCGGCATCTCGACCGGCGAGACCACGTCGGCCTCCCATGTCGCCGCCGTCTGGAAGGCGTTCGGCGTCGCCGGTCTCGATGTCGGTGAGCTCGACGCGCGCACCCCGGACTCGCTGCCGGAGGCGTCGCGGCGTACGACCGCCTTCCTGGAGCACCCGGTGTTCTCCAGGCACCGCTCGGAGACCTCGATGCTGCGCTACCTGCGCACGCTCGCCGACCGCGACTACGCGCTGGACCGAGGGATGATCCCGCTCGGCTCATGCACGATGAAGCTCAACGCGACGACCGAGATGGAGCCGATCGCGCTGCCCGGCTACGCCGACCTGCACCCGTTCGCGCCGGTGGAGGACGCTGCCGGCTACCTGGAGCTGGTGGCGCAGCTGGAGCGGTGGCTGGCCGAGATCACCGGATACGCCAAGGTCTCGATCCAGCCCAACGCCGGCTCTCAGGGCGAGCTGGCCGGGCTGCTGGCCATCCGCGCCTACCACCGTGAGCGTGGGCAGGCGGAGCGTGACGTGTGCCTGATCCCGTCCAGCGCGCACGGAACCAACGCGGCCTCGGCGGTGCTCGCCGGGATGCGCGTCGTCGTGGTCAAGGCCGCCGGCGACGGCTCGGTCGACCTCGACCACCTGCGCGCCACCTGTGCCGAGCACGCCGACGACCTGGCCGCGATCATGGTCACCTATCCGTCGACACACGGCGCGTACGAGGACGGCATCACCGAGCTGGGCCAGATCGTGCACGAGCACGGCGGGCAGGTGTACGTCGACGGTGCCAACCTCAACGCGCTGCTCGGCTTCGCCCGTCCGGGCAAGTTCGGTGGCGACGTGTCACACCTCAACCTGCACAAGACGTTCTGCATCCCGCACGGCGGCGGGGGACCGGGTGTAGGCCCGGTCGCGGTGGCCGAGCACCTTGCGCCCCACCTGCCGACCCACCCGATGCACCCGCTGGCGGAGCGGCGTGAGGGCATCGGTCCGATCAGCGCAGCACCGTTCGGCTCTGCCGGGATCCTGCCCATCTCCTGGGCTTACATCCGGCTGATGGGCGCGCCCGGTCTCGCGCAGGCGACCGCCTCGGCGGTGCTGGCCGCGAACTACGTCGCCAGGCGGCTTGCGGAGCA
The DNA here is from genome assembly GCA_030857985.1 of Actinomycetota bacterium. Taxonomy (GTDB): domain Bacteria; phylum Actinomycetota; class Actinomycetes; order Propionibacteriales; family Nocardioidaceae; genus JALZMX01. The sequence goes on from JALZMX010000268.1 coordinate 9,096, forward strand.
CTTCCCGGTGCTCTACCAGGGTCACGGCGGGCTGGTCGCGCACGAGTGCATCCTCGACCTACGACCGTTGACCAAGGCGACCGGCGTGAGTGTGGACGACGTGGCCAAGCGGCTGGTCGACTACGGCTTCCACGCGCCGACGGTGAGCTTCCCGGTGGCGGGGACGCTGATGGTGGAGCCGACCGAGTCAGAGGACCTCGAGGAGCTGGACCGGTTCTGCGACGCGATGATCGCGATCAGGGCCGAGATCGACGCGGTCGCCGACGGCCGTTGGACCGTCGAGCAGAGTCCGCTGCGCGGCGCTCCGCACACGGCCAGGGCGGTCACCGCGGGGGACTGGGACCGGGCCTACAGCCGCGAGCAGGCAGCCTTCCCCGCCGGGGGCGGCGGCGAGGCACCAAAGGACAAGTACTGGCCGCCGGTGGCTCGGGTCGACCAGGCGTATGGCGACCGCAACCTGGTCTGTTCGTGCCCGGACCCGGCGGTGTTCGAGCAGTGAGCACACCGCTGCTGGCCTCGACCGCCGCTCACCTGGGGGCCGAGGTGACGAAAGCGCAGGTCGCGGGTCGGCTGCCGTCGCTGGTGGCCGGGGTGGCGCGCGACGGTGGGCTCGCGTGGTGGTGCGGACGGGGCCGCCGGGTCCGTCGGGACACCGACCTGCGGCCCGATGTCGACACGCAGTACCGCATCGGCTCCATCACCAAGACAATGACCGCTGTCCTCGTCTTGCAGCTGCGCGACGCCGGCCGGATCGACCTCGGGGACCCGATCGGCAGACACGTTCCGCATGCGCCATTCGGGGACCGGAGCGTGCGCAGCCTGCTGACGCACAGCTCGGGCATGCCGTCCGAGCCGCGTGGTCCATGGTGGGAGCGCTCGCCCGGGGTGAGCTTCGCGGACCTGGCCGCCGCCAACGTCGAGTCCGATGCGGTTTTCCCCGCTGGACAGCGCCACCACTACTCCAACCTCGGCTATGCACTGCTCGGCGAACTGGTCGCCCGCCTTAGAGGGTGCAGCTGGGAGCAGGCGCTGCAGCGCCATCTGCTCGATCCGCTGGAGCTGCGGCGCACCACCACCCAGCCGCAGTCTCCGTCGGCGCAGGGATTCTCGGTGGCGCCGTTCGCACAGACCCTGACCGACGAGCCCGCGCACGACTCCGCGGCGATGGCGCCGGCGGGACAGCTGTGGAGCACCGCGGCCGATCTGGCCCGCTGGGCCGGATTCCTGCTCGACCCGTGCGACGCTGTTCTGGCCGCCGATACCGTGGCGGAGATGGCTGCTCCGGCGGCCGCGACACCCGACGACCCGCTCAGCGCGGCCTACGGTCTCGGGTTGATGCTGGTCCGCGTCGACGGCCGGGTGCTGGTGGGGCACGGGGGATCGATGCCCGGATTCCTCGCCGGCGTACTGGTCGACCGCAGTCACGGAATCGGTGCCGTCGCGCTCGCCAACGGCACGACCGGTTTGCCGTCCGGGTTGCTGCCCGCCCTGATTGCCACGACGGCGCAGCACGAGCCAAGGTCGCCGGCGGAGTGGACTCCCGACGACGCCGTCGCGCCCGCGTGCGAGGAGCTGCTGGGACTGTGGCACTGGGGCAACACTGCGTTCGTGGTGTCGGCCCGGGGTAGTGGGCTGGAGATGAGCCAGCTCGGCAACCCGCGCGCATTCGAGTTGGCGCCCAGCGGGCCGGACACCTGGCTCGGGAAGTCCGGGTACCACGCCGGCGAGACCCTGCGGGTCGTGCGCCGCGGCGACGGCAGGATCTCGCACCTCGAGGTGGCGACGCTTGTCTACACGCGAAGGCCGTACGACCCGCGGGCGCCGATTCCCGGTGTCCCTGGCCGCTGAGGGCGGACCCGGGCGCAGTCAACGGGATCGCGGGTAGACGCCGTCCCCCCGATGGGCTGCGGCGGTCATGGGGTATGGACCCACGGGTCGATCACGGCGATCCGATCCCAGTGGCGTCGAAGTCCTTGACGTTGCGCGTCGCCAGGGCCGCGCGATGGGTGCGACAGATGGCGGCGATCTGTGCGTCGAATCCGTCGATCGGCGCGCCGGTACGGTCGCGGCGGCTGACGATGCCGGCGTACTCCGCCGCTGCCGCCGCATCGAAGGGCAAGACTGCCTCCGCGAACGCCGAGAAGACGTCTTCCGCGGTGATTCTGAGCAAATCCTTGCGGCGGCCATCGGGCAGCCGCTCGATGCCGTAACGGATCTCCGCCATCGTGATCGACGTCGTGTACAACTCACGGGCGTTGCGTGCCCGCACCCAAGCCGTGACCACCAGTAACGGCGCGGGCCGCATCAACTCCGACGTGACGTTGGTGTCGAGGACGATCATGCCGACAGGTCGGCAGCCCGAGCCGGAGTCGCCCGCGCAGGCAGATCGAGCTCGACCCCGCCGATGTCACCGAAGCGGTCGAGGAGCGTCGTAACAGACCCTCGGATGTGCTCGGCTCACTCACGGCATCGACGAGTATGGCGCGAATTTCCGCCTCCATCGACCGGCCGTTGCCAGCTGCCCTGATCCGCAACCGCTCCCTCACCTGGTCGTCGAGACCTCGGATACTCACTGCTGCCACGTGGTCCTCCTTGTTCTGTTAGCGGTGCTAGCAGAACCGCTCTTCCGCCGGCGCGACCAGCTCGACCGACGGGAAGTAGGAGCGGTAGCGGATTACGTCCCGGGTCAGCAGCCGATACCGGCGTACCGCGGCATGCGCCCCGATGTAGAAATCCGGCAGTGGAGATCGTCGCTTGCCACCTCGATTGCGGTAGGTGAGGAAGGCCTTGCCCGCCACGAAGCCCGCCTCATAGGGGAGCGACTCGCGCTCGAAATCAGCCACGGGGACAGCGGCGTCGAGGTCCTCGATCCTGTCGAACCCGGTCGAGACTTCGGCGTACACGATCGGGTTGATCACCAACCGCCCCTCGTCTCGAGCCTGGGCGAGGGCGGACTCGGACCACTCGGTCCATCTGGGGTCTTTCGTCAAGATGTCGAGCATGATGCTGGAGTCCACCAAGGTGACCGGTCGATCGCCCGCAACGGCCGCGCGGACGTGAGACTCAATCGCCACGTAGCAGGTCCAGCAGTTGGTCCGTGCTCAAGGTCGTAGTTGCTCGGCCACGCATCCCGCGCACCAGTCGCTGCCCGCGGGTCTGGCTGCCTTCGACCCGCACGATTCGAAGAACGTTGCCTTCGGCGATCACATCCACCTCGTCGCCCTCGGACAGGCCGTACCTCTCGCGCAGGGGAGCGGGGATCGTCACCTGGCCCTTGCTGTTCAGTCGCATTATTCCTCCCGACACGTGATACTCAGACTACGTCATACGCAACGCAAGGGCGGCGGGTCCCGTCGTGAGGCCAACGGCCCATTCGACGACCGCAACCCGACCGTCGGCTGATTACACGGTAGGCGCGGAGCGTACACGGCACCGGCTCGTACAGAACGGGATGATTCGGACGCTGTTGTGGGCCGTTACCGGGTAACGGCTCAGGGAGCCAGCGGTGATCGAGTAGTGGAACCACCGTGGCCGGGCGACGGCGTGAGGGCTCCCCGTCGCTCACGGGAAGAGTCGTGACGCCTCGCTTGCCCAGCATCATCGACGACCTCGCCCATCTTCGAAGCGTCGCAGGATCGGGGCTTCGCACCCGGTCGGGGGAAGGCCCGCCCGGGGCGAGGTCCGGCCAAAAGCGCGCGATCCAGGACCTCTCGAACGGCTCGGTCATCGACTCCCAATGCGTCTCACCAGGCCCACCACCTCGGTCGTGAACTCCTGCCCCGAGTCCAGGTGTTGGCCGACGTAGGCGAGCACGGTGACTCGGGCCTCGACGTCTCGCGAAGGGTCGTCGCAACACCCAGCGCAGCCGCCGCAGGGCGCCCACCACAGCGGTGTCGCGCCGGCAGCGGCCAGGCAACTCATGGCGTTGTCCTTCATCACGCCGCTGGGGTCCTGACGAAGAATCTGCGTCAGCAGCGGAGCCACCTCCGCGCCTCGCCGGTTGGTGAGTGCCAACAGCGAGACGCCTCGAAGATCAAGCGTCCCCGATCCGGATGCGTCGAGAATGACCCGCCTACTGGTCAGCTCGGCGATCAGCCGGTCCGTGGCCGGGTACAGCTCTGGCCGATGCTTATGCGGCAGCTGCTCCAGCCGCGACTCGCCGGCCACCGTGGGAGTCAGCTGGCCTTGCTGACGCTGGACATGTTGAAGTCGGCCACCCGCAGCGCCGGCATCGCCGTACGGGTGAAGTAGTCGCCCCACTCACGCGAGAAGGCCGGCACGGTCCCGCTCGCCTCGCTGAAACGTCGGAGCAGGTCGACCGGGCTCTCGTTGAACCGGAAGTTGTTGACCGCGCCGGTGACCTCACCGTTCTCCACCAGGTAGACCCCGTCGCGGGTGAGACCGGTCAGCAACAGCGTCTGCGGGTCGACCTCGCGGATGTACCACAGACAGGTCAGCAACAGACCCTTCTCGGTCGCGGCGACCATGTCGTCCAGCGACCCGGTCGCGCCGCCGACGTCGAGCGCGAGGTTGTCGACCGCCGGGGTGAAGGGCAGTCCGGTCAGCTCGGCGGAGTGGCGTGACTGCAGCAGCGAGGTGAGGGTGCCGTCCGCGATCCAGTCCGTGGACTGCAGGGGCAGCCCGTTGTCGAACACGCTCTGCTCCGAGGTGGACTGCCCTGCGACCACGAACGGGCTGCACTCCAGACCGGGCAGACCAGGGTCGGAGTAGAGCCGCAACGGCTGCCGCGAGATTCGCTCGCCGACGCGGGTGCCGCCGCCAGGCTTCGAGAAGACGGTCTGCCCCTCGTGGGCGTCGCGCCCCCCGGAGACCCAGTACAGGTAGATCATCAGGTCGGCGACCGCGGTGGGCGGCAGCAGAGTCTCGTAGCGATCGGCAGGAAGGTCGACCGAGCGGGCACCCCAGGCGAGTCTCCGCTCCAGCTGTTCGCTCAGCCGGAGCGCGTCGACGTCGGAGAAGTCGCGGGTGGCCTGGCCCACCCAGGCGGAGGTGGTGAGCGCAGCGTCCTTGCCGGTGATGCCGACGTGGCCCTGGGGTTGCACGTGCCGCAGCCGCAGCCCGGTGGTGGAGCCGAGGTACGTCGTGGTGACGTCGTGCTCGACGTACCCGTACAGGATGCGGTCACCGTCGCGGGCCCGGCCGAATGCCTCACCCAGCGCGGGGGCGAAGTCGCCGAACACCTCGATCGAGGTGGTCCCGGGCGGCTCCGCCCAGTCGGCGGCGGCCTCGCCCTGCGCCAACGGTCGCGCGTCATCGGCCGCAGACCCGACCCGCGCAGCCCGGTCGGCGGCCTCGACGATCACCGTGACCTGCTCGTGCGAGGTGGCGCTGCTGGAGACCACGCCCGACGCCGTCCCGGAGGCACCTTGATGGACCGCGATCACGGTGACGGTGCTGCCGGAAATGACGCCGTTGGTGGTCAGTGTGTTGTTGGCCCAGCGCAGGTTCGCGCTGGTCGAGGTGTACACGAGCACGACACAGCCGTCCGACGCTGTGGTGGCCAGGGCGTGCTCGACGAGTTCCTGGGGGGTGACGGTCACGGGTTCGCCTTTCGAGGACCGGGTCAGCGGCCGGACTCGGTTGCGGTGTTGAGGATGCGGATACCGCGGAACAGCGCGGCGGGGCAGCCGTGACTGACTGGGGCAACCTGACCGGGCTGGGCCTTGCCGCAGTTGAAGGCGCCCCCCAGCACCCACGTCTGCGGACCGCCGACGGCCTCCATCGCACCCCAGAACTCGGTGGTCGTCGCCTGGTAGGCGACGTCACGCAGCTGCCCGCCGAGGCGGCCGTTCTCGATCGCGAAGAAGCGCTGCCCGGTGAACTGGAAGTTGTAGCGCTGCATGTCGATCGACCAGGACTTGTCGCCGACGACATAGATGCCGCGCTCGATGTCGCCGATCAGCTCCGATGTCGACGGCCCGTCCGGCGCCGGCTGGATCGAGACGTTGGCCATCCGCTGGATCGGGATGTGGCTGGGGGCGTCGGCGTAGGCGCAGCCGTTGGAGCGTCCGAGGTCCATCATCCGGGCCATCCGGCGGTCCAGCTGGTAGCCGACCAGCACACCGTTGTCGACGATGTCCCAGCTCTGGGTCGCGGTGCCCTCGTCGTCGTACCCGATCGTGGAGAGCCCGTGCTCGACGGTGCGGTCGCCGGTGACGTGCAACGCCGGCGAGCCGTACTGCAGGGAGTGCAGCTTGTCGAAGGTCGCGAACGACGTACCGGCGTAGTTGGCCTCGTAGCCGAGTGCCCGGTCGAGCTCGGTGGCGTGCCCGATCGACTCGTGGATGGTCAGCCAGAGGTTCGAGGGGTCCACGACGAGGTCGTAGCTGCCGGCCTCGACCGACGGCGCGGCGAGCTTGTCCGCGAGGTGACCGGGCAAGGTGGCCAACTCAGCGTCCCAGTCCCAGCCGGTTCCGGTGAGGTACTCCCACCCCCGACCGACCGGGGGAGCAACCGTGCGCATCGAGTCGAAGCCGCCCGTCTCTGCGGACGAGCCGAAAGCCTCGACAACCGGGTGCAGCCGGACCCGCTGCTGCACGGTGAGGGTGCCGGCGGAGTCGGTGTAGAACTTGTTCTCGAAGACCTGCCGCAACGATGCGCTGACGTGCGCGACCGCATCGTGTGCGAGCAGCCGCTCGCTCCAGTCGCGCAGCAGTGCCACCTTGTCGGCGAGCGGGATCGCGAACGGGTCGACGTCGTAGGCCGACACCCAGGTCATGTCCTTGTGGACCGGCTCGTCGGCCAGCTCGATCCGTTCCGAGCTCATCGCCCGCGCCACCTGCGCCACGTGGACTGCTTCCTCAGCGGTGTGGACGGCAGACTCCGCGGTCAGCACCATCGTGGAGGCAAACCCCCAGGTCCCGTCGAGGATCACTCGGACGGCGAAGCCCAGCTGCTCGTTGTCGGTGGCGCCCTGCAACGCGGCGTCGCGAAGGGTGAGGTCTTGGGTGCGAATGCGTTCGAGCCGGAAGTCGACGTGCTCGACGCCGAAGTCCCGGGCTCGCTGCAGCGCGGCGTCGGCGAGCCGCCGCAGCGGCAGGTCGGTGAAGGTGGGATCTAACGGGTGCGTCGACGGCATGCAGGCGACTCTAACCACTGTGCTGAACTGCTGGGTCGGCCGGACCGAGCCTCGCGCTGGTCAGGCGCTCAGCCGGCCGAAGGCCTCGGGATGCACGTCGGTGGGCCGGTGCGGAGGGATCACCTGACCGTTGGGAAGCAGCTCGCCGGTGTCGTCGAACAGGACGACACCGTTGCACAGAAGACTCCAGCCCTGCTCGGGGTGCGCGGCGACCGTGTGCGCGGCTTCGCGGTCGAGTGCCTCGGGGGGCGGACACACCGGCAGGTGGGAGCACAGGCTGCGCACGGCTGTGCCGGGGGTAGTGAAGTTGCTCACGAGACCATTGTGCACGGCCGGACCGACATACCTGCCATTTCGTCCACAGCTCGCCTCAATAACAACGTCTGCATGAGTGCACCCTCCTCACGTCTGCTCGAGCACGGCCAACGGTTTCATCGACGGTTGCCGGGATCCCCCGACCGGCTCGCGGGTGATCGCCACCCGGTAGTCCGGATCCTCGGTCGGCACCAGGACGGCGCCTGGCGACTCGGAGCCGATCAGCACATCCGTCGCATGCACCTTGTCCTGCTCGTCGAGGAGCCACAGCTGGTAGACCTCGTCCTCGGGCAGCGGTGGCAGGTCCTCGGTGAGTACGACGGCCCGACCCAGTTCGACCGAGCTGATCAGCGTCATCGACCCGCCGCCGTTCACCGGTGCGGTGCGACGATGCAGGTCGTCGGCCGCCAGCACCTCGGCGACCGGATCTGGGTCGTCGTCGAGCACGACACCGGCGACGACGCCGCCGACTGCCACCAAGGTGACGGCAGCGGCGGCGGCGAGCAGCTGCGGCCAGGGTCGGCGGCGCAGCGTGCGCACGTTCTCGGCCCGCGGCACCAGCGGAGGAAGCTGGCGCGTGACCGCCACGGCGGCCAGCACCCGCTGCTTCAGGCTCGCCGATGGCGAGACGGCCACGCTGCGGCCGAGTGCGGCCGCGGTGACCGTGAAGCCGGCCACCTCTTCACGACAGAGCTCGCAGTCGTCGAGATGCGACCAGAACTGCTGGGCCTCGGCCGAGGGCAGAGCGTTCAGCGCATAGGCGCCCGCACTGATGTGTACGTCGGTGCTCATCTCGCTCCTCCCAAACAGTCACGCAGTCGGATCAAGCCATCCCGCATCCGGGTCTTGACGGTGGAAACGTTTGCCTGCAGCAAGGTGGCCACCTCGGGATAGGTGTAGCCCTCGAAGTACGCGAGCGTCACCGCCTCGCGCTGCAGCTCGGTCAGCGCGCCCAGGCACTGGCGCACCTGCTGACCTTCGATCCGGGCCGTGGCCTGCTCGGACACGGAGTCGTAGGGCACGTCTTCCGCGGCGGCCGCGGTGTCCCGCCGGGTCGAGGCCGCCGCCGAGCGCACCACGTCGACCGCTCGGCGGTGGGTCAGCGTCATCAGCCAGGTCCGGGCCGAGCCTTTGGCCGGCTCGAACCGGGTGGCCTGTCGCCAGACCGACAGGAACACCTCCTGGGCAATCTCCTCCGCTCGGGCAGGGTCGCGCACGACCCGCCGGGCCAACCCGACGACCGCGGGTGCCAACTGGTCGTAGACCTGCTCGAACGCCTTTTCGTCGCCCCTGCCGACGTCGACCAGCAACTCATCCAGCGACGGCTCCTGCTCGCCCGGGACCAGACCCAGACGTCGCGGTAGCGGCTCGCGGGACATGCGCCTACCTCTCATCGGATCAGGGTGGCACGCCCCCCGCTCCGGCGAACCGCAGACCCGTCGCGTGCATGTGCGGCGTTGTTGCTCACCTGATCTTCGGAGCGGCAGCCGCCGCGGATGGGTGTCAGGTCGCGCCGTCGCGCTCCTGCGCCTCGAACAGCGGCGCCTGCTCACTCATCCAGGTCGCGCGGAAGACGGGGAAGCCGGCCTGCTGCGCGGCGGCACAGACCGCGGGGTCGTCATCGACCAGCACGCCGATCGTGTGCTCGCCGGACAGTTCCTGCAGTACGGCGATCTTGGTCAGCCTGGCCGGTCGGCGGTCCCGGTCGCCGCGCAGCAGCACCGGAGCCGCCGGCAGCCGGTGCTCATCGAGCCATTCTTCGGTGTCTCGTCGGCAACGCTCGGGGCGCCCGGAGAGGTACAGCAGGTCGTGGTCGACCGCCAGCCGGGTCACCACGGCGACACCCTCGGGCAGCAGCGGGTCGTCGGGGGCCGCCCGGAAGAAGGAGTCCCAGTCCTTCGGCGGGCTGCGCACGAACTCGAGCCGGTGGCGCACGTCGGCGAGGACGCCGTCGATGTCGACGACGGCCAAGGGGCGAGGCCGGTTCACGGTGCCACGCTCACACGCCGCGGACCCGCTGCGGTGCGGCGTACACCACGAAGCGGTGCTCGCGGGTGAAGCCGACCAGGGTGACGGCGTACTCCCGGGCGCAGGCGACCGCCAGACTTGACGGGGCACCTACCGCCACCACCACGGGGATCGATGCCATCACCGCCTTCTGGACGATCTCGAAGCCCGCGCGCCCGCTGGTGCACAGCAGCGCGGCCGTCGTGTCGGTGCCCGCCAGCGCAGCGGCACCGAGCACCTTGTCGACGGCGTTGTGCCGGCCGACGTCCTCACGGGCGACCACCAGCTCGCCGACGGCGTCGAACAGCCCGGCGGCGTGCAGGCCACCGGTTCGGGCGAAGACGGGCTGGCTGCGCCGCAGCAGCACCGGCAGGGCGGACAGCACCCCCGGCTGCACCTGCAGCTCAGAGCTGACCGGTCGGCCTCCGAAGTCGCTGATAGCGTCGAGGCTGTCCTTGCCGCAGATCCCGCAGGCGGCGGCAACCGCACCGAAACGGGCGGGGAGCGGTCGCGGGGGAGGGGCGTCCAGCGTCACCGTGACCGTGTTGTACACCTGCTCGGGCGCGAGCTGTTCCTCGGTGCAGTAGGCGATGCCGTGCACGCCGGCAGGGTTGACGACAAGGCCCTCGGACAGCACGAACCCCGCGGCCAGCTCGAAGTCGTGGCCGGGCGTGCGCATCGTCACCGCCAGCGGCTGGGGTGGCGATCCGGGCCAGGTCAGCCGCAGCTCGAGCGGCTCCTCCGTCGCCACCCGGTCCTCGTGCCGGTGCGCCTGACCACCGGTCACCTCGACCACGTCGTAGCGCACCGTCGCACCAGGGCGTCGCATCACCCGCACGAGGCCACGCTAGTGCGGGGAGCATGATGGGACGTTCTCAGGGTCGCAGCGGGACAGACGGGCAGGACCGACCGAGTGCTCCACGCAGAACAGCGAAACGCACCCCGAACGACCCGGTTTCGACCCGGCCTGGTGGTCGCCGCCGTCCTGCTCCTCGGCTTCGTCGTGCTGACAGTGCTGGCCTGGGGCCCGCTACGTTCGCTCGACCTCGCCCTCGACAGCGAACGCGACCTCGGCACCCGAGGCCGACTGCTCCGCGACCTCAACCGGTACGGCCGGCCGGCGGTCTACCTGCCGCTGCTCGTACTGGTCTCCGGTCGGGCGGCCTACCGCGCCCACAGCTTCCGGCCGCTGCTGGTGGCCACGGTAGGCGTCTCGGCTCTGTGGCTCATGGTGGGTGGGCTCAAGCTCGGGCTGGGACGCGGCTCTCCGCTGCAGGCAGAGCCGGACTTCATGGTTGGCGGCATGGCCTACCCCTCCGGCCACTCCGCTGCCGTGGTGCTCGTCTATGGCCTGATCGCCTACCTGTGGTGCCGCTACACCGGTGCGCCGCGCAGAACCCGCATCGCTCTGCCGGTTCTCGTTTTCGTCCTCACGGTCGCGATGGTGGCGTCGTCGGTGCTGCTGCGCTGGCACTGGTTCACCGACCTGCTGGCGGGAGTGCTGATCGGGGCAGCGGTGCTCCAGGCCACCACGACGCTCGACCGTGCCGGAGTCTTCAGCCGGCAAACGCCGCACGCACCGTGACGGCTCGGCGCAGGTCGTCGGCGCCGTCGGCGATCGAGCGGGCCACGCCGCTGTCGATCGGCTCGGCCAGCGCTGCGTGCGCCAGGTGCAGCGTGGCGGGGGAGACGGCGTACGCCGGAAACGCCCGACGGGCCGACTCACCGACCACCCAGCCACTTCGGAACCGGGTCGTCACCGGTACTTCACTGAAGTAGCGCGGCACGAACGCTGTGGTCACGGCGTCGTGCTCGGGATGCCAGAAGCCTTGACAGGTGGCGTAGAGCTCGTAGTTGCTCACCGCCGGATCCTCGCTGATCAGGCGCCAGGCGGTGGCCTTGGCATCCTCGTCCGGAAGTGAGGCGCGACACCGTGCGGCGTGCACCGAACCCTTGGTCGACCGGTCGGTCCGCAGCTGCTGTTCGATCGCGTCGGAGCCGGCGGCACCGAGCACACACAGCCGGGCCAGCAGCGCCCACTGCAGGTCGAGGTCGAGGACCAGGCCGTCCGGCGCCGCCGCACCCTCGAGCCAGCTGCGGAGCAGGTCCGCGTCGGTGCCCGAGCCGGCCACCGCTCGGGCTGCGGCCAGCTGGATGCTCGAGCCGGGACCGGCGCCCGCCAGGCAGGTCGTGGCCAGGTCGGCGACCCGTTGGCCGGCCTGGTGCAGCCCCAGGTAGCGGCCGCGCAGTGAGCGCACGGTCCAATCCAGCAGCGACGTCAACGCGACGTCCTCGGTCTCGTCGGGAAGGGCGGCCTCGAGGACGTCGAGCATGGTCAGTGGCGAGAGTTGCGCGTCGTCGACCGCGCTGCGTACGGCGTTCCACACCACGGCCCGAGTGACGACGTTGTCGATCCGGGGGAGTACCGCGGGCAGCGCGGCCATGCTGGAGGGGTCCAGACGCACCTTCGCCCAGGTGTCGTCGTACGCGTCTGGGACCAGCACCGGGAAGACTTCGTCGGCGTTCAGCCCGATCGTCATCCGGTCGTCGCTCAGCTGGACCGCACACTGCGGGCCGGCGCCGGTGACGCCGTACGCCGCGACCGTGAACGCGTGCAGGCGCTGGGCGGGGAAGGAGGCCGGCGGGGTGCGTCGCAGCTCGGTAGCGCCGTCGGTGCGCACGGCCTCGATCGTGTCGATGCCGGGTCGCCGCAGCCACTGCCCGGCCCACCCTTCCAGGTCGACTGCTCCGGCGGAGGCCCAGGCGGCCAGCAGGTCGGCCAGGGTGGCGTTGCCGAGCGAGTGCTCGTGCAGGTGGCGGCGCACGCCCTCGAGGAAGACGTCGTCGCCGAGGTAGGCGTTGAGCTGCTTGAGCGCCGCCGCACCCTTGGCGTAGGAGATGCCGTCGAAGTCGTTGAGTGCGGAAGCGGCGTCCGCCGCGCCGTTGCCGGCGACCGGGTGGGTCGAGGGCCGCTGGTCGGCGTCCATCCCCCACCGCTTGCGCACGAACGCGAAGTCCGCCCACGAGTCGGCCACATCGGTGGCTGCCTCGCAGACCCGGTAGGCCATGTACTCGGCGAACGACTCGTTCAGCCACAGGTCGTCCCACCACCGCATCGTCACCAGGTCGCCGAACCACTGGTGCGCCATCTCGTGCACGATCGTGCGGGCACGGTTGCTGCGCTCACCGTCGGTGACCGGGCCGCGGAAGATCAGCTGGTCGCGAAACGTCACGCAGCCGGGGTTCTCCATCGCGCCCGCGTTGAACTCGGGCACGAACGCCTGGTGGTACTCCCCGAACGTGTAGCGGATGCCGAACAGCCGGTGGTACTCGTCGAGGGCCTGTCCGGTCACTCGAAGGATCTCCTCGGCGTCGCGGTCGAGGTGCTGGGCAAGGGACTGGCTGACGTGCAGGCCGAGCGGGATGCCGTCGTGTTCGGCGCGGACGGAGTGGTAGGGCCCGGCGACCAGAGTGACGAAGTAGGTGGACAGTGGCTTGGTGGTGGCCAGCCGCCAACGGCCGGGCTCGGTCCGCGTGGCCGCGCCGTTGCCGAGCACGGTCCAGTCGGGCGGGGCGGTGACGGTGAAGGCGTACGGCGCCTTGAGGTCGGGCTGGTCGAAGCAGCCGAAGATCCGCGGTGCCGCGTCGAGGAACGACATCGCGTAGAGGTAGGTGCTGCCGTCGGCGGGGTCGACGCTGCGGTGCAGGCCCTCGCCGTCGTGGCTGTAGGCCATCTCGGCATCGACGACGATCTCGTTGTCCGCCGCGAGCCCGGTCAGGGGCAGCCTGCCGTCGACGAGCGATCCGGCGTCGAGGTGCTCGCCGTTCAGGGTCACGCTGAGCAGCCGATGTGGTTGCACGTCGAGGAAGGTGCCGGCCCCGGGTTCGGCGCAGCGGAGCGCGATCGTCGTACGGGAGGCGAAGACCTCGTCGCCGACGGTCAGGTCGAGGTCGACCGCATACCCCTCGACGGTGAGAAGTGCGGCGCGCTCCTGCGCCTCGGCCACGGTCAGGCTCGGCATGGCGCCAGACTAGGCGTCAGCATGAACGCCAATCGCGTCGGCGGGCAGCCGCGGGCCCAACCAGCGCAGCCCGAGGATGCCGAGGCAGGCGGCAGCGGCGACCAGCACCCAAGGCACCCAGATCCCGAGGGTGAACAGCGCCACCACGGCCGGCGCCAGCACCCCGGCCACGGTGAAGGCGTACTGGAACGCGGCGAGGTAGCGACCTCTCGACGGCCGCGGGGCTGCTGCCTCGGCCAGCGCGTTCGCCCGGGCCGAGAACATCAGGGTGCCGGCGGCGAGGATCACGGCGCTGGCGAGCAGCCACGCCGGACGCCACGGGTCCGGCACGGCGACGGTGGCCAGGCTCACGGCGCACCACAGGGCGTACAGTGCCGCGCCGATCGCCATCGCCGTGGTCCGAGTCAGGTGTGACGTCGCCCGCAGTACGACGGTTGCGCCGAGGCTGGTCATGACCGTGAGCAGGGCCAGCATGGCGGCGGGCAGCCAGCTCGGCGCATCGAGCTCGTCGAGCAGGTAGACCGGGATACCGATCAGGAAGAAGTCGACGACGAGGGCGACCAGGCCGGTGATGCCGATCAGGGCGAGGTACGGCGGGTCGCGCAGCACGCGTCGCATCTCTACGTTCCGCTGGTCCTCAGCCGGTTCAGGGCCGTGGTGAGGGAGCCGGACCGCGAACAGCAGCAACAGCGCGGCGAACAGGAAGCTCAGCGCGTCGACGCCGACCGCGACCCGCAGCCCGAGATCGTCAGCCCCGATCAGGAAGACGCCGGCAACCAGGGCGCCGAGCCCGAACGTGGCGGAGCGGACCATCGCGACCACGGCGAAGGGCCGGTCCTTGGGGCCCTGCTCGGACACGTCCGCGATCAACGCGAAGAGGGAGCTGTAGAAAAGCTGCTGCCCGGCGGCGAGCAGGAGCGCGGCCACCACGGTCAGCGGCAGGCCTCGGGCGAACAGATAGCCCAGCGCCCCGGCGGCCTGCAAAAGCTGCGCGGCGATAACGACCGTGCGGGGACCGATCCGGTCGACCAGCCGGCCGGCGAGCGGCGGCACCAGCAACCCGATGGCGGTGCCCAGAGCCACCGTGCTGCCGGCGACACCGAGCGGCAGTCCGACCACGCGGGTCACGTAGATCAGCGCGAGCGGCAGGAACAACCCCGAGCCGAAGTTGTCGATGCCGAGTGCGACCAGCAGCGCGCGGCGGCTCCCACGCAGTGCGGCGGCGTTGTCGCTGCGGTCCGACATCCCGGCCATCCTGCCGCACCGGTGCGGCTGTCTCGGGACGTACGCCGGAGACGGTTGCCGTTAGGGTGCACTGGTGACATTTCGCCAGCTTGGGGAGTCCGGTCTCACTGTCAGCACGGTCGGCCTGGGCTGCAACGCCTTCGGCGCCAGGATCGACGCCGACCAGACCAGCGCGGTCGTCTCGGCCGCGCTGGACGCCGGTGTGACCCTGTTCGACACCGCGGACATCTACGGCAACCGGGCCGGTGAGAGCGAGGAGCTGCTCGGGAAGGCGCTCGGCGACCGGCGCGAGGACGTCGTACTCGCCACCAAGTTCGGGATGGACATGCGCGGCGCCAACGGGCCCGACTGGGGCGTGCGCGGGTCGCGTCGCTACATCCGCAAGGCGGTGGAGGCCAGCCTGCGCCGACTCGGGACGGACTGGATCGACCTCTACCAGATGCACGAGCCTGATCCGGCCACCCCGATCGAGGAGACGCTGGCGGCGCTGGACGAGCTGGTCTCCGAGGGCAAGGTGCGCTACGTCGGCAGCTCCAACTTCGCCGGCTGGCAGGTGCTGGACGCCGACTGGACGGCACGCAGCAGTGGCCTGGAGCGCTTCGTCAGCGCCCAGAACAAGTACTCGCTCTACGACCGGTCGGCCGAGGCCGAGCTGGTGCCGGCGTGCGAGCAGGTCGGTGTCGGGATCCTGCCGTTCTTCCCGCTGGAGTACGGTCTGCTGACCGGGAAGTACCGCCGTGGTGCGGCGGCACCGGAGGGCAGCCGCCTGGAGAGCCAGTCACAGCGCCTCGAGGGGGCCGACTTCGACCGGATCGAGGCGCTGCAGCACTACGCGGAGAAGCGGGGGCTGTCGATGCTGCAGGTGGCCATCGGCGGTCTGGCCGCGCAGCCCGCGGTGGCGTCGGTCATCGCCGGTGCCACCAAGCCCGAGCAGGTCCGCGCAAACGTCGAGGCCGGCGCGTGGCAGCCGACCGTCGACGACGTCGAGGTGCTCGCCGAGCTCGGCTGAACCGCTGCGCTGATCGGCTCAGGGCGCGGAGGACTCGACGTGGGAGTCCGGGCCGGGGAAGACGAGCGTCTCGGTCCCGGTGTCTGACCAGCGCACCAGGAACGGGGGAGCGCCGTCGTCGCCGTGGATCTCGACGATCTCGCCGTCACGGCGCCGGGCGCCGACCTTGCCACCTTCGATGAGCAGGTGGTCACCAACCTGTGCCTGCACGTCAACCTCCTTCGAACGGCCGAGCAGCGGGGTGGACCGGTGGCTCTCAGCCTACTGTCGGCAATCCGACGCTGTGGTCGCAGGGGCGACCCAGCGGTCGGATTGCCGACGACCCGGCTCGGTCTGGTCGGGCGACACCACCACCGACGGGTACGGACTGCGGCTCACGGCCACCAGGGTGTCCTGCATCCCGGCGCGGTGGAAGAAGCTGGTCTCGGTCGGCCCCGGCATCAGCGCGGTGACGCTCACCGGACTGTCGTCGAGCTCTCGGACCAGTGCCTCGGCGAAGCTGATTCCCGATCTCCCCGGCGCGACTCGCTCACAGCGCATCGGGAGGTGCACACGGCATCGGGAGGTGCACACGCCGGTGTCGTTCACGGTATCGACGCAGGCCCCGGACAGTCGTAGCGTCGGGACAGCAGCCGATCGGCCACCGGGCCGGTTCGTCGGTCAGAGGGAGGTTCACGATGTTCGTTCAGGTGGTCCAGGGACAGGTGTCCGACGCGGGACAGGTGCGTTCCGCGCTCGACCGGTGGGCTCAGGAGTTGGCGCCCGGTGCGTCGGGCTGGCTCGGCACGACCGCCGGGGTGACCGAGGACGGGCGGCTCCTCGCGCTGGCGCGCTTTGAGTCCGAGGAGGCGGCCCGGCGTAACAGCGACCGACCCGAGCAGGGGCAGTGGTGGACGGAGACCTCCAAGCTCTTCACAGACGAGGCCACGTTCCGTGACAGTCTCGGCGTAGTCGTTGATGTCAATGGCGACCCTGAGGACGCCGGTTTCGTCCAGATCATCCAGGGGCGCGGCAGCGACCCCGAGCGCGCACGCGAACTCATGGGGCAGGACTCAGCCGAGTGGGCCGCCTTCCGCCCCGACATCATCGGGAGCGTCGCAGCCGATCACGAAGGCGGGGCCTACACCATGGTGCTGTACTTCACCTCCGAGGAGGCGGCGCGCGAGGGCGAGACCAAAGAGCCGCCAGCGGAGCTCAAGGCACAGATGGAAGAGATGGATGCGCTCAGCATCGGAGTGCCGGACTTCTTCGATCTCAAGCAGCCCTGGTTCTACTCCCCGCGGTGAGGCGGCGTAGCGTTCGGCGTCTCGCACAGACATTTCCAGGGGTGGAATCACCTCAGGTGACACGTTTGCGGCGACCAGGGCCGCCGAGCACATTTGGTTGTTGGACACGGCGCTGAGCCCGGCCGATAGGCGTTCTACTCGGGACGCCGGGTCGCCAGCCGGTAAGCGTCCGCCCACTGCCCAGCTGTGAGGTCCTTGGGGAGCGTTTGGTACGTGACGCGCTGCTGCGCGCACCATGTGCGGACTGTCCGCGCTGACATGCCGCCGCTGCGCGCCAGGATCTCCGGTACGCCGCGGCCGCGGCCGGTGAAGACGCGTCGGACCCACTGTTGGTAGTCGCGGTGATCGCCGTCCAACAGGGGAGCTTCTCGGCGACGGATTACGAGCAGACCAGCATCCACGGAGGGCCGGGGCGAGAAGGCGTTCGAGGGTATGCGCTGCGTGAGGATGAAGTCGTACCAGGGCCACCACTGTGCGGTCAGCTGGGTGGCGCCCCCGACGCCGGCGCGCTTGCGGGCGACTTCCCACTGGGTGATGAGGATCGCGGTCTCCCACTCACGCATCGGAGGATCCTTTGGAGCACGCGAGTGGTGATGTGGAATGGGATGCTGCCTGACGAGGGTGTACGTCGTACTTGGCGGTGCGTGCCGCAGGATGTCACCCTCGGTGATGCACACGTGCGGGCCGACGTTGCGCTGCAGTCGAGCGGCCTTGCGGGGGTCGAGTTCGACAGCCTCCAGCGGCCGCCGGAGTTCGGCGAGGGGGAGGGTGAGCGCTCCATCCCCGGCTGCCCACTCGACGATCGGTCCGTCGGTCGCGGCGACAAGGTCGACCACCATGCGGATGGTTCGACGGTCCTTGAGGAAGTTCTGACCCAGCTCTTGGCGGCCGGGGAGGTGGCGCGAAGACATGCTGGTTGCTCCGTTCTGTGGAAGGGAGCCGGGCAGCACGAAGCGCCGCCCGGCAATGTGCCGAGAGGCGGCGCAGATGCGTCAGGGAAGATCCGCGCCGCTACCGGCGACGGATCCGAATGATCGTTGTGCAGATACCCACAATCCGTAGGCTAGACGTGGGCGTTCAGGCGCGTCTACGCAATACGTGGCTCCGACGTCAGTTAGCCGGGTCGTCGGTGGGAAGGCGTACGCCCGGCGGTGCGAGTTGCTGCTTGTATGCGCGTGCGGCTTGGCGCCAGCCAGGCCGCGTTGGCGTCACCACCGCCGGCAAGCCAGCCCTCCCGCATCCAGGACTGCGGAGATCGCCTCATAGGTCTGGTGGACCGCATCTACAGCGCTCGGTACGACGGCGGCGTCTGCCCTCACTCGAACCAGCTCTGCGAGATCATCGTACATTTCGGCGAGCAGCGCTGGCCCGCCATCGTTCGCAACGATTTCCTGTACTTGTCGGTGCCGTCGAGGACGACCGCCTCGAAGCGTTCGATCTCACTCAGCCTTCCGATGTACTGCGGCATGACGACGTCGTAGCCGGCCTGCAGGTGGGTCGCGGCCATGCTGCGAGCAATAGGCCGCACGATCTCTCGCCCGTCTCGGCGAATCGTTCCCGCCAGCCGCCGATCAGGCACCGGACCTGATCGATGTCGAGGTTGAGCACGCCGGGGTGGTCGTCGACGTACATCTGTGCGAGCGTCGACTTGCCGATGCCCGGTGGGCCGTTGAGGTGGAT
>JALZMX010000275.1 GCA_030857985.1 Actinomycetota bacterium
GCCGTACCTCGACCTATCGCGACTACTACGTCTGGCGCGACGAGCCGCCGCCGGAGCAGGCCGAGGTCGTGTTCCCCGACCAGGAGAGCAGCGTCTGGGAGTACGACGAGAAGGCCGGCCAGTACTACCTGCACCGCTTCTACAAGCACCAGCCGGACCTGAACATCACCAACCCGGCGGTCCGGGACGAGATCGCCAAGGTGATTGGCTTCTGGCTCGAGCTGGGGCTGTCCGGCTTCCGGGTCGACGCGGTGCCCTTCCTGCTGCAGACCGAGGGGGTCGACGCCGCGAAGCAGCTGCTCGGCGACCCGCACGAGTACCTGCGCGACCTGCGCTCCTTCCTTGGGCGCCGCACCGGGGACGGCGTGCTGCTCGGCGAGGTGAACCTCCCGCACGAACAGCAGCGGCTGTTCTTCGGCGGTGCGGACGGCGACGAACTGACGATGCAGTTCGACTTCATCGCGATGCAGAAGCTCTACCTGTCCCTGGCCCGGCAGGACGCCGCATCGATTGCGGAGGCGCTGCTGGCCCGTCCGGTCATCTCGCCGGACTGCCAGTGGGCGACCTTCGTGCGCAATCACGACGAGCTGACGCTGGACAAACTCACCGACGACGAGCGCCAGGAGGTCTTCGCCGCGTTCGGTCCCGACCCCGACATGCAGCTGTACGGCCGCGGGCTGCGCCGGCGGCTGCCGCCCATGCTCGGCGGCGACCCGCGCCGCGTCCGGATGGCGTACAGCCTGCTGTTCTCGCTCCCGGGCACGCCGGTGCTGTTCTACGGCGAGGAGATCGGCATGGGGGAGAACCTGGCTGTCGAGGGCCGGATGGCGGTGCGCACCCCGATGCAGTGGACCGCCGCCAAGAACGGCGGTTTCTCCACTGCCCCGCCCTCCAAGCTGCCCAGCGCTGTCGTGGAGGGCGGCTACGCGCCGGAGCACGTCAATGCCGAGGCGCAGCGATGTGACTCGGACTCGTTGTACGGCTTTGTGTCCATGCTCGTCCGGCGTTACCGGGAGTGCCCGGAGCTGGGCTGGGGTGACTTCGCTGTCCTGGACCAGCCGCATGCGCAGGTGCTGGCCCACTCGGTGACCTGGGACGAGGCGTGCCTGGTGGCCCTGCACAACCTGTCGGCTGAGCCGGTCGCGGTCCCCTTCCAGGTGAGCGAAGCCGTGCCGGGCACCCGCCTGGTGGACCTGCTCTGCGATGGCGCCACCCCGGTGGCGGACAACGGCAACGTCGAGATCGCCCTGCCGGCGTACGGCTTCCGCTGGCTGCGCGTGGTGCGGCCCGGTGATCGCCGGCTGGCGTGAGCAGCAGCACCGAGCCGCCGTGGTGGACGACGGCGGTCGTCTACCAGATCTACCCGCGGAGCTTCGCGGACTCGGGCGGCGACGGGATCGGCGACCTCCAGGGGGTGTTGGACCGGCTGGACCACTTGTCCGACCTCGGCGTGGACGTGCTGTGGCTCGCACCGGTCTACCGCTCCCCGCAGCACGACAACGGCTACGACATCAGCGACTACCACTCGGTCGACCCGGTGTTCGGCACCCTGTCGGACCTCGACGCGCTCATCGCCGCCCTGCACGCGCGGGGCATGAAGCTGGTGATGGACCTGGTCGTCAACCACACCTCCGACGAGCACCCGTGGTTCACGGCGTCCCGGTCCAGCACCGACGACCCGCGGCGCGACTGGTACTGGTGGCGCCCGGCCCGCCCTGGCACCGTCCCGGGAGCTCCCGGCGCCGAGCCGAACAACTGGGGCGCGTACTTCTCCGGACCGGCTTGGACCTTCGACGAGACGACCGGGGAGTACTACCTGCACCTGTTCTCTGCGAGGCAGCCGGACCTGAACTGGGAGAACCCCGCGCTGCGGCAGGCGGTGTTCTCGATGATGCGGTGGTGGCTCGACCGGGGGGTCGACGGCTTCCGCATGGACGTGATCAACATGATCTCCAAGGCGCCGGCGCTCCCGGATGGCGAGGTCCGGTCCGGCACGTCGTACGGGGACGGCACGCCGCACTTCCTCGGCGGGCCGCGGATCCACGAGTTCCTGCAGGAGATGCACCGGGAGGTCCTCACCGCCCGCGAGGGGCTGCTGACGGTCGGCGAGATGCCCGGCGTCACCGTCGAGCAGGCCGCCCGGTTCACAGACCCGGCCCGACGCGAGTTGGACATGGTGGTCCAGTTCGAGCACGTCGGCGTCGACCACGGGACCGACAAGTGGGACGTGCAGCCCTTCCACCTGCCCCGTCTCAAGGCCTCCCTCGGTCGGTGGCAGGAGGGGCTGGCCGAGCGCGGTTGGAACAGCCTCTACTGGTGCAACCACGATCAGCCGAGGGTGGTCTCGCGCTTCGGCGACGACGGCGAGTTCCGCGTCCGGTCCGCGACGATGCTCGCGACGGTGCTGCACCTGCATCGGGGAACGCCCTTCGTCTACCAGGGCGAGGAGCTCGGGATGGCCAACGCGCCGTTCGGGAGCCTCACCGACTTCCGCGACCTGGAGTCGGTGAACTACGCCGCCGAAGCCGTGGCCGCGGGTGCCGAGCCGGCACGGGTTCTCGCGTCGTTGCAAGCCATGAGCCGTGACAACGCACGTACGCCGGTGCAGTGGGATGCCTCGCCGCACGCCGGTTTCACCACCGGTACACCGTGGCTGCCGGTGCACCCGGACTACGCCGAGGTCAACGCCGCGGCGCAGCGGGACGACCCGCGGTCAGTCCTCGCCCACTACCGACGACTCATCGCGCTGCGCCACGACGAACCGGTCGTG
>JALZMX010000288.1 GCA_030857985.1 Actinomycetota bacterium
GGTTCTACTCGTTCCTGTCCGACGTCCGCGAGCACGACCTGGACACGCCGTACGGCAGACCCAGCGCCCCGATCGCCGTCGGCGACATCGACGGGCACCCGGTGGCGTTCCTGCCGCGGCACGGGAAGGAGCACGAGCACCCCCCGCACCGGATCAACTACCGGGCGAACCTCTGGGCGCTGCGCGCGGTCGGGGCCCGCCGGGTCATCGCGCCGTGCGCGGTCGGCAGCCTGCGCCCCGAGCTCGGCCCGGGGCTGCTGGTCGTGCCCGACCAGCTGGTCGACCGCACCAAGGCCCGGGTGCAGACGTACTTCGACCACGGCGCCGCGCACGTCGGGTTCGCCGATCCCTACTGCCCCGACCTGCGGACCACGCTGCTGGCGACCGGCGAGCTGGTCGACGGCGGGGCGATGGTGGTGATCGAGGGACCACGTTTCTCCACCCGGGCGGAGTCACAGTGGTACGCCGCTCAGGGGTGGTCGCTGGTCAACATGACCGGTCATCCGGAGGCCGTGCTGGCCCGCGAGCTGGCGCTGTGCTACGCCCCGGTGGCACTGGTGACCGACCGTGACGCCGGCATCGAAGGCGGCGGGTCGGTCGACCAGCGTGAGGTGTTCGCGGTGTTCGGGCAGAACATGGAACGGCTGCGGACGCTGCTGCGCGCCGTGGTGCCGCAGGTCTCCGCGCGGCCGCACTGCCGGTGCGCCCGGGCGCTGGACGGCATCCAGCCACCGGTGGAGCTGCCGTGAGGATCCGATGAGCGGTCCGCTGCGGGTGGTCGTGACCGGTGCCGCCGGCTTCATCGGCTCCGCGGTGTGCACCGAGCTGAGCGACCGCGGCCATGACGTCGTACCTCTGGACGCGTTGATCCCACAGGCTCACCCCGCTGGCTCGACGCCGGCCGGCGGGGTGGCGCGCGCCGACGTACGCGACCTCGACGCGATGCTGGCGGCCGTGGACGGCGCCGATGTGGTCTGCCACCAGGCGGCGATGGTGGGGGCGGGGTTGCGGACCGACGACCTGCCGCTCTACGCCGCGCACAACGACCTGGGTACGGCGGTGCTGCTGGCCGCGATGGCCACCCGCGGGGTGCGACGGCTGGTGCTGGCCTCGTCGATGGTGGTCTACGGCGAGGGCCGCTACGTCTGCGCCGAGCACGGCGACGTGGACCCCCCGCCACGCGCGATCGCCGCCCTGGAGCGCGGGGAGTACGACGTCGGCTGTCCGCGCTGCGGGCGGGCGCTGGGATGGGCGCTGGTGGAGGAGTCCGCGCCACTGCGTCCCCGCAGCAGCTACGCGGCCAGCAAGGTGGCGCAGGAGCACTACGCGCTGGCGTGGGCGGCGCAGGAACCCGGCGCGGTGGAGGCGCTGCGCTACCACAACGTCTACGGGCCAGGGATGCCACGCGACACGCCGTACTCCGGGGTGGCGGCGATCTTCCGCTCGGCGCTGGAGCGCGGAGCGGCGCCGCCGGTGTTCGAGGACGGCGCGCAGGCGCGTGACTTCGTGCACGTGGCCGACGTGGCGCGCGCGAACGCCGCCGCGGTCGAGCGGACGAGGTCGCTGGGTGCCGGGACGTTCGAGACGTTCAACGTGTGCTCGGGCACGCCGGTGACGATCGGTGCGGTGGCGCAGCTCCTCAGCGCGGCCGTGGGGGGCGCGGAGCCGGTGGTGACGGGTGACTTCCGCAGCGGCGACGTACGCCACGTGGTGGCCTCACCGCGGCGCGCGGAGGAGGTGCTGGGATTCCGCGCCACCGTGTCGCCGGAGGAGGGGCTGCACGAGTTCGCCACCGCCCCGCTGCGTGAGACGGCCTGAGCCCGTCACCCGCCGGCTGCCGAAGGGGGTTCGGTGCAGCGCCACCCACACCCGCGACGCGCGTCACCACTTGCTGAAGAACAGGTGCTGCACGACCAGCGCGGTCAGCGCCTGCAGCACCAGACCGGCACGGCGCCAGCGCGGCGGCAGCAGCAGCACGAGCAGCAGCGCCCACGGGACGAACGGCAGCCAGATCCGCTCGACCTCGGCCTTGCTCATCCCCGACACGTCCGCGACGAGCACGCTCAGCACCGCCGCCGCCCCCAGGATCGCCACCACCCGCACCTCGCCGCCGGCGCGCAACAGCCGACGCGGTCCCCGGGCCACGAAGCCCCCGACGCCCGTCCACACCAGTGGCCCGGCCGACAGCGCGAACGCGGCCAGGTTGCCGAACACCCAGTACTCGTACTGCCGGCGACCCGCCAGGCCGTCGTAGTAGCGCTCACGCAGCACCGGGTACGCCTCGAACCAGGAGAACCCCACCGCGAGGAACACCGCGGTCACTCCCAGCGCCCCGACGAGCGCGCCCAGCAGCGGGTACGCCGTCCGCGCCGCGAGCAGCACGCCGACCGCGAGCAGACCGAGCAGCACGAAGCCGTACGACAGGAACACGCACCACCCCAGCAGCGCACCGGCGAGCAGCGACCACGCCAGGCTGCGCCGCCGCGCCGCAAGCGCGAGTGCGGTCAGACCCCATGCCGCGGTCGGCGCGAACACCCCGCCGTCGGCCGACACCGCCACCCAGATCGCGGCCGGCCCGAGCACCAGGAACGGCAGCGCCACCCGTGCCGCCGACTCGGCCCCCAGCACCCGCAGTGTCGTGGCCACCGCGAGCGGCGTGGTCGCGCCCAGCGCGACGAGCACGATGCCGACCCCCAGCCCCGTGTCGATGCCGAGCCGCACCAGCGCGACGAAGAACAGCAGCGCACCGGGCGGGTGGCCGGCCACGTGCGGAGGCCAGTTGAGCGGCTCGGCGGCGTACGGGATTCGCGACACGAAGCCGTCCAGCGCGGCCGGTACGTCGTCCAGCGCCCGGGCGGCGGGCAGGTACTCGTAGGGGTCCTCCAGCGGGCCCGCCAACCCGGCGACGCCGTCGACCAGCGCCAGGCTGAGCATCCAGACCACCCCGGCCAGCCAGGCCAGGACCAGCAGCCACCGCCACGACAGCGAGCGCGCCAGCCGTGGCGCGAACCCCACCAGCACGACAGCGACCACGATCGACGGCAGCGTGCCCGGGCCCCACCGGGGCATCCCGTGCGCGTGCAGCGGTGGGAAGTAGGTGTGCACGTCGACCGGGAACAGCGGCTCGGTCGTGAACGTCGCGACCAGCAGCAGCGCCGTGGTCGCGAGGCCGACGAGTGCGCCGCGGGAGGCGGCGGCAGTGCC
>JALZMX010000296.1 GCA_030857985.1 Actinomycetota bacterium
CATGCCGGACGTGCAGCTCGAGGCCGAGGACCGCACGCTGGTCACGCTCGCGCGTTCGGCGCGGGCCCGCGCCGGCACCGCCGAGGGGGCCGCGGTGCGCGACACGGACGGTCGCACATACGTCGCAGCCACCGTGGCGCTGAGGAGCCTGCGGGTGTCGGCGCTGCAGCTCGCGGTGGCGATGGCGGCCTCAAGCGGCGTCACCGGTCTGGAGGCGGCTGCGGTAGTGGGGGAGGCGGGGACCGACCCCCCGGACGTCGACGCGGTGCGCGATCTCGGCGGGACCGGGCTCACCGTCTTCCGCACTGATCCGGCTGGGGAGCTTGTCCGCGTCGTGACCACGTGAGTCGGCAGAGCTCCACCGCCAGCGCGTTGCTGGTGCTCGGCGGTGCCGCGCTGTTCGGCACGGTCGGGACAGCGCGGGTGCTCGGGCCGGCGATGCAGTCTGCCGTGGCCGGCGCGGCGAGGCTGATCGTAGCCGCGGCGCTGCTGCTGCTCGCCGCCGCGGTGGTGGGTCGACGAGGCGACCTACGTCGGCTCGTGGGGGAGGGCGGAGCGGTGCGCTGGATCGTGTTCGCCGGCGTCGGGCAGGCCGGCTTCCAGGTCAGCTTCCTCGCCGCGGTGGAGCTCATCGGGGTGGCCACCGGCACGCTGGTCGCGATCGGCTGCACCCCGCTGGTCGCCGGACTGATGAGCCTGCAGGTCAGCCGCAGCTGGCTGCTGGCCACGGGGTGCGCGCTGTGCGGGTTGGTGTTGCTCGTGGGCGGATCGGACGAGGATCTGCGACCGCTGGGTCTGCTCGCTGCGCTGGGCGCGTCGCTGTCGTACGCCGTGTACATCGCCGCCTCACATCGGGTCGCCATGGCCGGCGTGTCCACCCTGACCGGGCTGGCGGCGATCTTCGCCCTCGCCGCCGTACTGCTGTCCCCGGCGCTCGTCCTGCTCGACACGGGTGGGCTGTGGTCGGCGACCGGCCTGACAACCGTGGTCTACCTCGCGGTCGTCCCGACCGTGGTGGCCTACGCCGCCTTCAACCTGGGGCTGCGCTCGGTCGCTCCGGCCACAGCGGCGACGTTCGGCCTGATCGAGCCGGTCGTCGCTGCGGCGCTTGGCATCGTCGTGCTCGGCGAACGCCTGGGACCCACCGGGTTCGTCGGTGCCGCACTGGTCATGGCCGGCTTGACGGTGCTGGTCGAGGCGCAGCGGCGGCGGGCGACTCACCCGGTCACGAGTCGGGCAGGATGAGCCCGGTGAGCGCGTCCGAAACGCCGCGGACGCCGGCCGGATTCCGCAGCGGCTTCGCCTGTCTGGTGGGCCGGCCCAACGCCGGCAAGTCCACCTTGACCAACGCCCTCGTCGGCAACAAGGTCGTGATCACCTCAGCACGCCCGCAGACCACGCGACACGTCGTCCGTGGCATCGTGCACCGCCCCGACGCCCAGCTCGTCATCGTGGACACGCCCGGCCTGCACCGTCCTCGCACGCTCCTCGGTGCACGCCTCAACGACCTGGTCCACGCGGCCTGGGCAGCGGTCGATGTCGTCGGCGTGTGCCTCGCCGCCGACCAGCGGGTGGGACCGGGGGACCGGTTCCTGACCACGGAGCTGGCGAAGGTCCGGCGTACGCCCGCGATTGCGATCGCCACCAAGGCCGACCTGGTCAGCCCTGCCCGGATGGCCGAGCACCTCGCGTCGATCGCTGCGCTGGGTGCGGACGTCGGCGTCGACTGGGCCGAGGTGATACCGGTCTCGGCGACCGTCGGAACGCAGGTGCAGCTGCTCGCCGACCTGCTCGTGCGGCGACTACCCGAGGGGCCACCGCTCTATCCGGCGGGTGATCTCAGCGACGAGCCGGAGGAGCAGCTGGTCGCCGAGCTGATCCGCGAGGCCGCGCTCGAAGGCGTACGCGACGAGCTCCCGCACTCGATCGCGGTCATCGTCGACGAGATGGGGCCGCGCGAGGGACGGTCAGCCGATCGACCGCTGCTCGACGTCTACGCGAGCTTGTACGTCGAGCGGGACAGCCAGAAGTCGATCGTGATCGGCACCAGGGGCGCGCGGCTGAAGGACGTCGGCACCCGGGCCCGCGGTCAGATCGAGGCCACCCTCGGTACGCCGGTGTTCCTCGACCTGCGGGTCAAGCTGGCCAAGGACTGGCAGCGCGATCCCCGGCAGCTGCGCCGGCTGGGCTTCTAGTGGCCCCAACGGCCCATCCGGGTCGGCGACGGCGGCGAATGTCAGGTATGCGGTCCGCAACGAGCATCCGGCGTACCATCGCGGCTGCGGCCGCATTGCTGGTGCTGCTCGCTGCCTGCTCCACGCCGACCGATGACCGCACGGAAACCGCTGTTGAGACCCCTGCGCCAGCGGGCGCGACGTCCGCCGAAGAGACGCCCATGCACGAGATGGATGACATGGACGCGGGCGGCGATCACAGCGACCGCGGTCATGCGAGCAACGGCGGGCATCACAGCGACGTCGGTCACGCAGCCCGCTCCGACGGCCACTCCGAGGGCCACCAGACCAGCGACGCCGACCTGGAGCCGTTCTTGCTGGACCTCGGTGACGTCGTGGAGGGCTATCTGGCGGGTGCCCACCACCAGGGTGTCTACACCCCGACGGGACCGTTCACCCTCGCTGCCGAGTGCCTCCCGATCGCCGAGCTCATCGGCACCGAGCCGAGCGTGCTGCAGGACGAGCACCCCGAGGCTCGGATCGGCTTCACCAAGAGCCACTTCGGCCCGCAGCTGTCGGAGACCATCATCGACTACGGCGACGAAGCCGCTGCCAGCCAGGCCCTGGAACGCGTCGAGAGCGCGATCGAGGAGTGCGACCTCTACCGGCAGTCGACGCTGCCTGTCGGCGCCACTCTCTACGACGTCGAGCCGCTGCGGTTCGTCAGCGTCGGTGACGCGAGCACGGCGCTGCATCTGGATGCGCGCGGTGCCGACTTCCGCGACGTCTTCTGGGACTTGGTGGTCGCCCGGTCAGGTTCCTACGTCGTGGCCGTCGGATTCCGTTCGGCGTTCGGCAGCACCATTGGCGACCTGCGCCAGGCGGTACCGGCGGCGGTGGACAAGCTCGACCGCGCCGCCTGACGCCTCGTTTCCGGTGACGCGTCACAGTCGCTTCTGGTAGGTCACCCCGGTGCCAACCACGACGTGGCCCATCGCGTCGTTGACCGCGATCATGTGCGTGTTCGAGACCG
>JALZMX010000248.1 GCA_030857985.1 Actinomycetota bacterium
GCCGAGCCCCACGACGTGTGGGCGATGACGCTCCAGGTCTCGGCGGCCGGCTTCACCGTGACCGAGCCGGTCACCCAGCTGGTGCGCAGCGGCTCGGCGGGCGTCATCCCCGCAGCCACCCTGTCCGACGGGAGCCGCCTGGTCGCCGACTGGCGAGTGCACGAGCTCCTGCGGTTCCGGTGGGTGCCGCTGGCTCTGCAGGCGACCGATGTCCGGCTCGCGGGCCGGACGCTCTCCGGGTCAGTGTCCGGACCGGTGGTCGGGGACGTCGAGCGACTGATCGTGAGCGGAGGACCGTCGGGCCCCCAGGTCCCTGTCCAGCTGAGTGGTCCAGAGACGGGTCCGAGGTTCTTCTCCGTCGAGCTCCCTGCTGCCACCGAGCAGCCGGGGCAGCGCCCCATCCAGTGGGACGTGGTCGCACGTGCGGTCGGCGGACGCCGGACCGGGTTGACGCTGCGGGAGGAGGCGGGCGGACGGGAGGGCCGCGGTGCCGCCGTACTCTCGGTCCAGCCGACGCGCAACGGCTATCTGTCGGTGGACGAATCCCGCCTGGGCGGTGTCGCGGAGACGCTGTCCGTCTCCTCCGAGGGGGTGCTGACCGTGTCCGGGTCCGTCCAGGGTGAAGGAGTGGAGTCGGTCCAGCTCGCCACCCGGCACAAGAAGACCCGCACGTCCGGACCCGAGGTGAGCGTCGTGGACGGCCACTTCGTGGCCGAGCTGCCATTGATGCACGACGTCTTCCGCTTCGGTGCGCGCCCGTTGCCCACCGGCGACCACGACTTCACGCTGCGGATCCGGGTTACAGGGTCGGAGCCCCTCGAGGCGCCCCTCGAGGCGCCCCTCCGGATGTCCCCCGCGCTCAACGGGGAGCTCCCGGTCGCGATCGACACGGCGCGGCACGAGGGCCGGGTCATCCGCGGTCCTGAGGGTGTCGTCCGGATCTCATTGATCCGGCCCATGGGCGACGCCCGTGGTCGTTACCACCAGCAGCGACTCCAGTCGACGCCCGGGCAGGCGAACGGGCTCACGCGCGGCGTCCTGATGCGCGCGTACTTCGGCGAGCACGCCACGGACAACGGGGTGTCGATCCAGAAGGAGCTGGCCCGCCGCGGCTCGGACCTCCCGGTCTACTGGGCTGTCCAGGACTACTCCGTGCCGGTGCCCGACGGTGGCATCCCGGTGATCGTCAACAGCCGCGAGTGGTATCAGCTGTTGAACTCGGCCAGCTACTACGTCGAGAACATGTACCAGCCGGAGTACCACCAGAAGCCGGACGGACAGGTCGTCGTCCAGACCTTCCACGGCTACCCCTTCAAGGTGATGGGACACCCGCACTGGGACAACCTCCGGTTCTCCCAGGCCCGGATCAATGCCTACGACGAGCGGGCACGGGCCTGGGACTACCTGGTCTCGCCGGCCCGTTACGCGACCCCGCTGCTGACTCGCGACTTCGCCTACGAGGGGGAGGTGCTGGAGATCGGCTACCCACGCAACGACGTGCTCCAGTCCGAGGAGGCGGAGGAGATCCGGGTGCTCACCCGGGACTCGCTGGGGCTGAAGGATGGTCAGACGGCGGTGCTCTACGCCCCCACCTTCCGCGACTACCTGGCCAGCGGTGACAACCGGGCCGTGATGGCCGACTTCCTCGACTTCCAGGCCGCCACGAGTGCCCTCGGGGACGACGTGGCGATCCTGATCCGCGGGCACGCGTTCAACGCACGGTCCCGGCAGCGGGTGGGCCTGCTCTCCGGGACGGTCGACGTCACCGACTACCCGGAGGTCTCCGACCTGTACCTGGCCGCCGATGCGGCGGTGGTCGACTACTCCTCGCTGAGGTTCGACTTCGGAGTGACCGGGAAGCCGATGGTCTTCCATGTCCCAGATCTCCAGCGCTACCAGGAGACGCGGGGTTGGTTGCTCGACTTCGAGTCCACCGCGCCCGGCCCGTTGGTGGGCACCACCGAGGAGGTCATCGACCAGCTCAGGGATCTCGACGGCCTCCGGCAGCGCCATGCCGAGGACTACGCCCGGTTCCGCGCCGACTACCTCGACCTCGAGGACGGGCACGCCGGTCGTCGGTTCGTCGACGCCGTCTTCGTGCCCCGCGGGGACGCGTAGGCCGCCTCCGCGCTGGGGTAGGGTCGTCCCTCGGAGCGGCGTGGTCCCGCCCCTGGACAACGAGTGTGAAGGACGCAAGAGGTGGCACTTTCTGCGCAGCCCACGGGGGTGGAACCGGACTCCCGGCGCATCGTCATCGTGATGGGTCCGGGCCGCAGCGGCACCAGCACCATCGCCGGCTCCCTGGCGAAGTCGGGCTTCGAGGTCCCCGGTTACGTGATCAAGGGCAACCAGACCAACCCGTCGGGCTTCTTCGAGCCACGCTGGGTCGTCAACTTCCAGAAGTCCATCCTCAACCGCACGGACGTCGGCACGCTGGACTCCTCACCCGAAGCGCTGGGGCTCGTCTCGACAGCCACGTCCGACCCCGAGCTCCGGGCCGAGATCCGGGCCTGGCTCTCCGAGCGGCTCGAGACGCAGCCTCGGCTCGTCATCAAGGACCCCCGGTCCATCTGGTTCCGCGACCTGTGGCTCGACACCGCCCGGGGGCTCGGCGTCGAACCCGGCTTCGTCACCATGCTCCGGCACCCGGCGGAGGTGTCCGCGAGCCGGGAGAAGTACTACAGCAAGGCCGACCGGGTCAGTGCGCGCGCTGCCGACGTGCACCGGATCGCCGGGTGGGTCAACGTCGCGCTCAACACCGAGCTGATCACGCAGGGATCGCCACGGGTCTTCGTCCGGTACGCCGACCTGGTCGCCGACTGGCGCCGGGAGCTGTCCCGCGTCGGTGAGTCACTGGACCTGACCTTCGACCCCGCCCTCGATGTCGCCGACCATCCCGTCGGCGAGTTCATCGACCCGGGCCTGTACCGGGTCCAGGTCGACTGGGACGACGTAGAGGTGCCGCCGTCGCTGCGTGACCTGGGCGAGCGCGTCTGGACCGCCCTCTCGGCGTTGGCGGACGACGACCGGGCCGTCGACCTCTCCACGATCGAGGACCTGCGCCACGAGTACGCCGAGCTGCACGAGGACGCGATGGCACTGAGCCGGCCGGTGATGCGCCGCGCCGAGGTGAACGCCCGTCGACTGACCCGCCGGCAGGTGCGTGCCCGACTTGCCCGACGGGCGAGGCCCGATCGGCCGAAGAAGTCCGGTGGGAAGTCCGGTGGGAAGTCCGGCGGGGCGACATGAGCGGGGTCCTGGTGCTGGTCACCGGCACCGGGCGCAGCGGCACCAGCACGATCGCGGGCTCGCTGCACCACCTCGGCCTGCACGTTCCGGGGCCGTACCTGGGGGCGAACGAGTCCAACCCCAAGGGTTTCTTCGAGTCGAGCTGGTCGGTGAAGTTCCACAAGCGGATCACGACAGCAGCTCGCATCCATGACTTCGACAGTCGCCCCGGCGCCCTGGACCGCGTCCGCGACTGCGTGACTCCCGAGATGAGGGCCTCGCTGGTCACCTTCCTCCGCAAGCAGTCCCAGGCAGGTTCTCAGCTCGTGGTGAAGGACCCACGCTCGGTCTGGGTCCAGCAGCTGTGGAAGGACGCCGCAGGTGAGGCGGAGCTCGAGATCCGCTATCTCTCGATGCTCCGTCATCCCGCCGAGGTCGTCGGGAGTCGCACCACCTACTACGCCAGCAAGGCCGACGAGGACCAGCGTCGTCGCTACGAGACCTTCAACATCGCCCGGTGGGTGAACAACTCGCTGGTCAGCGAGCGGGAGACCAGAGGGGAGGTCCGCACGTTCGTGCCGTACTCAGATCTCCTGGACGACTGGCGTCCGGTGCTGACCAGGGTTGCCGACGAGCTCGGACTCACCTACGCCACCGACCTCTCCGTCGGCGCGCACCACCCGGTGGACGACTTCATCGACCCCGGTCTGCGCCGGCACGATGCGTCCTGGGATGACATCGAGGTGCCGGTGGGTCTGCGTGAGGTGGCCCAACAGGTCTGGGACGAGCAGGTGGTGCTCTGCGCTCACGGGGGAACCGACGCAGCCGCGTCGGAGCGCCTCGACGCCGCGGCGAAGCGATACGAGCGGATCCTCGCCGAGGCCGCGGCGATCAGCCACGACGCGACCGAGGAGATCCGGGACGAGGCGCATAGCGCGGGCGTGCGCGACACACGCAAGCAAGCAAGGCGGTCACGCCCGGAGCCGGTGTCTGCGGAGGACCGTCCGGTCCGTGACGTCGGTGGGCGCGAGCTCGTCCGTCTGGTCGGGAAGCGCGCCGTGCACCGGTTGCGCCGGTCCGGCGGGAAGCCACGAGACCGGGGCAGTGACGCGTGAACCCGAGCAAGCAGCCCGTCGTCGGGATGGTGGAGCAGTTCTCGCAGCGGCTGGTGGTGGGATGGGTCTCGGTCCCGAAGGGGTCCCCGCCTCTGCGTGTCACCCTGCAGCTCGACTCGCTCGAGGTCGCATCCAGCTATGCCACGCCCGACCCCTCGATGTCGGGGTCGCTGAGCGTGCTGAGGGGAGGCGAGCCCGGGGGCGATCCCGAGAGGCGCCAGAGGGCGGCGCGGGCCAAGGTGCCGCTCGTGCACGGGTGGCAGCAGCAGAACGTCCGCGGTCCCCGTGACGACCGCCGCAACAGCGGACAGGAGATCAGGACGTTCTCGTTCCGTGTTCACAGCCTCTGGCCGTACCTCAAGAAACAGACCCGGGTGACCGTGCGGGCGAACGGGTCCCCGTTGCCGATCTACGGTCACGGGACGTTCCTCAGGCCCCCGCGCAAGGGCCAGCACACACTGGCGGACCTACGGGCCAAGCTCGAGGATGGTTACGTCCTCTCCCAGTACGGCGGCCTGCAGCTGTCGAAGAAGCTCGACGTCGCGTGGCAGAAGCAGGTCATGGACCTCTACCAGCGGACGCGAGCATTCTTGGCAGAGGAGCTCGGCCACGAAGCCTTCTTCATCTACGGCACGCTGCTGGGGGCGATCCGCGAAGGCGGCTACATCGGCCACGACATCGACTTCGACTGTGCCTACGTCTCGCGGCTGCGCACAGGGCCGGAAGCGGCGCACGAGCTGCAGCAGATCGGCCTGGCCCTGGTCAGGGAAGGTTTCAAGGTCGAGTGCATGCGCTCGTGCCTGCACATCTTCGACCCTGCCGGGTCCAGGGCACGGATCGACCTGTTCCACACCTACTTCGACTCCGAGGACAGGCATTGCTTCCCCTTCGGCATCGCCGGCAAGGGCACCGTCACGAGTGCTGACTGGAAGGGCCTGCGGGAGATCGACTTCCCCGGAGGATCCGGACTGGTCCCGGTCAACGCCGAGCAGATCGTCGAGCACCTGTACGGCGCCGACTGGCGCCAGCCCAAGCCGGGCTTCAACTGGAACCTGGATCGTCGGTCAAACGCCGAGGAGGGCACCCTGTCCGTCGGGCAACGGTCCACCGTCTACTGGGCGGATTTCTACGCTCGGATGCAGATCGAGCACACCGACGGCTCGACGTTCTTCGAGTTCGTCAACTCCCGTCCCGAGGTGCCCCAGCTGGTCCTGGACATCGGGTGCGGGGACGGACGCGACTCGTGTGCCTTCGCTGCCGCCGGCCGCACCGTCGTCGGGTTCGACCGCTCCGAGGTGGGTGTCGAGCACGCACGAGCCCAGTCATCCCGGAGCGGGTTGGATGACCATGTCTCGTTCGAGGCGTGCGACGTCGGTGACACCAAGCGGCTCAGTGGTCTGATCACCGCACAGCTCGCTGTCGCGGACGAACCAGCGATGTTCTACCTGCGCTTCTTCCTGCACTCGATCACGGAGGACGTGCAGCAGGGCCTGCTGGGAGTGATCCGGGACCTGGCTCGCCCCGGGGACGTGTTCGCGGCCGAGTTCCGCACCGACAAGGACCAGAAGAAGTCCAAGGTCCACGGGAAGCACTACCGGCGCTTCCAGAACGGAGCCGAGTTCGGTAGGCGCCTCCTCCATGACTACGGCTTCACCGTGCTGCACGAGGAAGAGGGCACCGGGCTTTCGCCGTACAAGGATGAGGACCCCGTCCTGTACCGCGTGATCGCTCGACGCTGAGGCTCACCAGAGCTCGAGGGTCGACGAGGCCTGGCCTGGGTCCTTCAGACGAGGCCCGCCTCCGTCTCGATCACGACGGTGAACGGATCGGCCTTGCGCAGGTCGACGACGTGTCCGGTCTGGTCGGCGATCAGCACGTCCAGCGAGGACTGCGCGACCGTCATCGACTCGAGCAACGAGCCGACGGGCTCCGGACCGAAGGCTTGTGTCCGCATCGGCGTCGCCGTCCGCTCGGGGTTGATGCAGTTCACCCGCACCCGGTCGGCGGCCCACTCGTCGGCCAGCGCCTGGGTCAGGTTGACCACTGCTGCCTTGGCCGAGGAGTACAAGCTGTAGCCGCTCCGGCCACGGGTGTAGGAGCTCGACGTGAAGAGCAGCAGTGAACCGCCTGTGGCCTTCAAGTGCGGGTGGAACTCCTGGGCGATGAACACCGGTGCCAGGTAGTTGATCTCCGTGGCGGCGTAGATGGTCTCCTCCGACGTCTCGAGGAGCTCGCCGCGTGGAAGCACCCCGGCGGTGTTGACGACGAAGTCCACCCGGCCCGTCTTCTCGACGACCTGACGGGCGGCAGCCGCCACGTCGGCACGACGCTCGACATGGGTGTCGGTGCTGGACCTGCTGAAGACGAAGACAGCTGCGCCGTGCCGGCGGGCGAGCTCGGCGATGTCGGCGCCGATGCCGTAGCTGCCCCCGAACACCACCATCGTCTTCCCCTGTAACGCCGTCCGGTAGTCCTCGTCGGAGCCGGATGCCGCAAGGTCGCTGCTGGTCAGCTGGAACAGCTTGTCGGCGAGGTAGACGTCGATCGGCTCGGTGACCTTCATGTTGCGCTCGTCACCGAGCACCACGTGGATCGGGACGTCCGGGAGGTAACGCAGCACGACCGTGCAGTCATCGGTCGCCACGAAGTCCGGGTCCTGCCGGGCCATCTCGTAGGCCCGCTTGATCACCGAGGCCCGGAACGCCTGCGGTGTCTGACCCCGTCGCAGGGACGCGCGGTCGGGGATGTCGCTGATGATGCCGCCCAGGGTCACCTCGACGATCGTGTCGGCGGAGGGGATCGCCACGTCGACGGCCTCATGGACCTCGAGAGCCTCGAAGCACTCCTTGATGATCCGTGCGGTGACCAACGGGCGTACGGCGTCGTGCAGCAGGACGTTGCACTCCTCGTCGCCGAGGCGCTCCAGCGCTCGCAGAGTGGTGTGGCTGCGCGTCTCGGCGCCCTCGAGGATGTCGACGACCTTGGCGTAGCCGCCATCCCGCACGATCGCACGCACGGTGTCGAGATGTCCGGGGGCCATCATGATGATGATCTCGTCGACCATCGGATGGCTGTTGAGCGCAACGAGCGTGTGCTCCAGGATCGGCCGGCCGGCGATCTTGATCAGCTGCTTGGGGATGCTCAGCCCGACGCGGGTGCCCACCCCTCCGGCAAGGAGCACGGCGACGTTCTTCAGGTGTTGCTCGCCACTCGGATGCATGGGAGCACTCTGTCAGATTGGTGGAGTGCCTCACTTGTCGATGTCGCCGACGACTTGATTGTCGGCTCAGTCGAGCCGTTCGTTCCTCACTTGTCGATGTCGCCGACGACGAAGAACATCGACCCGAGGATCGCCACCATGTCGGCCACGACGCATCCGTCGAGGACCTCGGGCAGGACGGCGATGTTGTTGAACGACGCGCTGCGCAGCTTCATCCGCCACGGCGTCTTCTCCCCGCGCGAGACCAGGTAGTAGCCGTTGATGCCGAGCGGGTTCTCGGTCCATGCATAGATGGCGCCCTCGGGAGCCTTGAGGATCTTCGGCAGCCGGACGTTCACGGGTCCGCGGGCGATGGACCGGAGCCGGTCCACACATGCCTGGACCAGGTCGAGTGAGACCTGGACCTGGTCCAGCAGCATGCCGAACCTCGCGTAGCAGTCACCCTCCTCCCGGGTGACGACCCGGAGCACGCCGTCGTCCCGCAGCTGTCCGTAGGCGAGGTACGGCTCGTCGCGGCGGAGGTCGAAGTCGACACCGGATGCCCGGGCAATGGGCCCGGAGACGCCGTACGCCGCGATC
This sequence comes from Actinomycetota bacterium, assembly GCA_030857985.1. GTDB lineage: Bacteria > Actinomycetota > Actinomycetes > Propionibacteriales > Nocardioidaceae > JALZMX01. The sequence continues at coordinate 8,143 of JALZMX010000248.1, forward strand.
AGCGCGGGGGACAGCACGCCGACCCCGCGGGTCCGGGCCGCGAAGATCTCGTTGCCGAAGATCAGGTCCTCGATCTGCGGCATCCGGGACCGGACCGCACGGGCGGCCTGCTCGGTGCGACCGAGCCACCCGGCCGGGATGTCCTCCTTGAGCCCACCGACCCGGTTGAACATGTAGTGCATCCGGCCGCCGGACAACTCCTCCATCACCCGCTGGACGGTCTCGCGCTCACGGAACGCGTCAAAGGTCGGCGTGATCGTACCGACCTCGAGTGGGGACGAGCCCAGGAACATCAGATGGTTGAGCACCCGGTTCAGCTCCGCGAGCAGGGTGCGCGCCCACACCGCGCGCACCGGCACCTCCATACCGAGCATTCGCTCCACCGCCAACACCACGCCGAGCTCGGAGGAGAACGCGCTCAACCAGTCGTGCCGGTTCGCCAACACGATGATCTGGCGGTAGTCGCGGACCTCGAACAGCTTCTCCACGCCGCGGTGCAGGTAGCCCACGATCGGCTCGCAGTCGAGGATGCGCTCCCCCTCCAGGGTGAGCCTGAGGCGGAGGACGCCATGGGTCGCCGGGTGCTGCGGGCCGATGTCGAGCACCATGTCCTGCGTCGACACGTCCGCCCTGGCCGCGCCACCACCGCGCTCCAACCCGCCGAATCCCGACGCGCCCGCACCGACGCCGACGATCCGCTGCTCGGCCACCGGCTCATGCTGTCACGATCGGCGCCGAGCTGACCCACCAGAAGTCGCCGAGCCCTCCGCCCGCGATCAGCTCCGCCGCCTGCGAGGCACGGCCGAGAGCAGCCAGGTACGCCGTCGGGTCGGTGCGCGCCAGCTCCACCGCCGGCCGGTTGCCGTCGATCCCGAACACGTGCAGCGCGTCGCGTTGGCGGACCCGGTGCCCCTGCAGTGAGTCGACGGCGACGTGCGCGGTCACGTCCCTGCTGCCGTCTGGGACGGTGTCGACCAGGCGACCGCGGCGGTACGACGCGAGGCTGCCGAACCGTGGTCGTGTCCCCCGGGTGTGGCCGTAGTCGATCGCCACCGCGAGCCCGCCGTCGAGGCGTCGTACCAGGTCGTTCCAGGCCTCGTCCCGGGCGGACCCCACCTCGGCCCGGTCGCCCGGGTGCGCGAGCGGCCACCACCGGGGCAGCCACGGGTCGGTGCAGCGGGCGCCCAGCCCCTCCGCCCCGGTGACGGTCTCGACGTGTACGACGCGGGGGACCCCGGTGCGGTCGAGCTCCACGACGTCGCACGGCACGTTGTCGAGCCACTCGTTGGCCACGACCAGACCGTCGATTCGCTCGGGAAGGACCCTCGACCATGCGATGGAGGCGGCGATGCCGCTGGGTCGTGGTGCGAGGTCGACGCCACCCAGAGACAGTTCGGCGCCGCAGATCCCGGAGAGCTGGGTGAGCAGCTCACCGCCTCCCGCGCCCAGGTCGAGCACGCTGGCCAGCCCGCGTCGGCGGGCCAGCCGGCACACCGCCTCGGCGAGCAGTGGCGAGGCGTGCACCGACGTACGGAAGTGGTCCCTGGGCGACTCGCGGCGGTAGAAGCCGGACGGTCCGTAGAGCGCCGCCTGCCAGGCTTCGCGCCACGTCGGCCATTCGGTGCGGTCCACGCCGGGCACGGTAGCGCCGACGCCGGTGCCGAGGAATGACACCCGCCAGCATCCCACCTGCCCGAGATCTCGGGCAGGTCAGAGCCATCCTGCTAGACTGAGGTCAGCCAAGGTCCCGGGCGTTCTTTGTCGGGGCCTTTCTCTGTGCCCGCGAGCTTCATGTGCAAGGTGCGTCCCAGACGCGACCGGCGAAGAACGGGTGCTGTCGCGCCCCACCGGCTCACCATGTCCGCGCCGCGGAACTGGGTCGGGCGCCCCCGTTCAACCCTGGAGTTCTCGACGTGACCGTCGACCACCCTGTCCTGCCCACCTTCTCGTTCACCGATCTCGACCTGCCCGTACCGCTGGTGCGGACGCTCGCCCGCCAGGACATCACCAGCCCCACCCCCGTCCAGGCCGCAGTCGTCCCCGACGCGCTCGCGGGACGAGACGTGCTCGGCCGCGCGCGCACCGGCTCTGGCAAGACGCTCGCGTTCGGGCTGCCGATGCTGGCCCGACTGGCCGGCACCCGGAGCAAGCCGAAGTCGCCCCGCGGCCTGATCATCGTCCCCACCCGTGAGCTGGCCGTCCAGGTGCGCCAGGCGATGGAGCCACTCGCCACCGCGCTCGGGCTGCGCCTGGTCACGGTGTACGGCGGGGCGCCCTACGACCGCCAGATCCGGGGGCTGCGCGACGGTGCCGACATCGTGGTGGCGACCGCGGGCCGTCTCGAGGACCTGATCGAGCGCGGCGCGTGCCGTCTGGACCGGGTCGAGGTCACGGTCCTGGACGAGGCTGACCACCTGTGCGACCTCGGCTTCTTCCCCGTCGTCACCGCGCTGCTCGAGCAGACTCCGGCGAACGGGCAGCGGTTGCTGCTGTCGGCCACGCTGGACGGTGACGTCGACCGGCTGGTCCGTCGCTATCTGAGCGGCCCGGTCGTCCACCAGATCGACACCGACCGCAGCAGCATCACCACGATGGACCACCACGTCCTGCTCGTCGGGCCCGACAACAAGCTTCAGGCGACTCGGGACCTGCTGCTGGCCAACCCGCGCTCGATCGTCTTCACCCGCACCCGCCGCGGCGCGACCCAGCTGGCCCGCAAGCTCAGCGATGCCGGCGTCGGAGCGGTGGACCTGCACGGAGCCCTGACCCAGCGGGCGCGCGAGCGCAACCTGGCGAAGTTCCGCACCGGACGGGCCAATGTCGTCGTGGCCACCGACGTGGCCGCCCGAGGCATCCACGTCGACGGTGTCGCGCTCGTCGTGCACTACGACATGCCGAACGAGTCGAAGGCCTACCTGCACCGCTCCGGTCGCACGGCGCGCGCCGGCAGCTCTGGTGCGGTGGTCACGGTAGCGACGAACCGCGAGGTCGGCCAGCTGATACGCCTGCACAGGTCCGCTGGTGTCGACGCTCGCCACCACGACGCCCGTACGGCGCCGCAACCCATGACGGCGAAGTCCCTGGCGGGCTCCGGCGTTGCCAGCCCACGCGCTTCTGTGCCGACGTCAACACGCCCGGAACGGTCGCGGCGTCCGGCTCGGTCGCGGCGTCCGGAGCGTCCGGGACGCAAGCCCCGGCACCGCCAGCGGGCAGCACCGGGCTGAGCCCCGAGAGAGGCACCGAGAGAGGCGCAGTGGTCAGGTGCTGTCGTAGCGGCGTTCCTCGACCGTGTGCTTGCGGTTGCGCTGTGCGTTCATGACGAACGCCAGGATGATCGCCAGCACGCCAGCGGCGACGAGGATCCAGCCGAGTGGACCTTCGTCGACGAAAGTGGTGCCGACGTTGAGTACGTCGAGCGCGAGTATCAAGCCGATCACGAGGAGAACGACTCCGAGTCCGATGCCCATGATGACTCCTTCCGCATAGCGGCGGTGGTGCAGCTGTCACGACGATAGGCGAACACCTGTGGTGCGGCGCGCATGAATCGCGGTGTGCGGGTACAGAGATCGTGTTCGCTTACTCACCACCAGGAGGTGCCATGGCTACCGGAGAGACCGGCTTCGACGACGTGACGTTCGATCTCGTCTCGGTGCAGTACCACTCGCTCAAGGCGGGCCACGACTACGGCCAGTACGTGCGGGACGCGGAGAACGCCGGCCGCAACGACATCGCCGACTTCTTCCGGCAGGTGATGCAGGAGGACTCCGCGCGCGGTGCGCGCTGCCATGAGTTCCTGAAGGAGCTGTCCGGTACGTCGGAGTCCGGGCCGGCCGTCACCTGAGCGAAGGAGCGCGTGTGCTGACGATCCGTCGAGTCCTCACCGTCGACAAGCCGATTTCGCAGGTGTTCGCCTTCCTGTCCGACTTCACCACCACCGAGGAGTGGGACCCCGGCACCGTGTCGACCCGCCTGGCGTCTGGTGACGGAGGCGTCGGTACGGCGTACGAGAACGTCTCGTCGTTCCTCGGCCGCAAGACTGCGCTCACCTATGTCGTGCAGGCGCACGTTGCGCCGACCCGCTTCGCGTTGCGTGGCGAGAACAAGACTCTCGTCGCGCACGACACGCTGGAGCTGCGTGACCTGGGCGGACGCACTGAGGTGACCTACACCGCGCAGTTCGACTTCAAGGGCAAGTCACGGTTCGCCGAGCCGCTGCTGAGGCTGCCGCTGAAGAAGCTCGGTGACGACGGCCGGCGCGGCATGCTGGAGGCGCTGCAGAAGCTCTGACCACGCCCGGCCGGCTGCGGCTGCTCACGTGTACGATTGGTGTATGACCAGATCGCGAACGAACATCGAGATCGAGGACAGCTACCTTCGAACGATCATGAGCCGCTACGGCGTGCGGACCAAGACCGAGGCGGTCGACCTCGCTTTGCGGCATCTCGCGGGTCAGCCGTTGACGCGCGAGCAGGCACAGGCGATGCGGGGGGCGCACGCGATGCACGAACCTCCGACCGACGCTGCACCCCACGGGGCGGCGTGATCCTCGTCGACACGTCGGCTTGGGTGGAGTACGACCGGGCCACGCGCAGCCCTGCCGACGAACGCCTCGCGGCACTGATTGCCGCCGATGGTCCGATCGCGGTCACCGAGCCGGTCATGATGGAGGTGATGGCTGGAGCGCGCAGCGATGTACGACAGGTGGCGCTTCGTGGGCTGCTACTGCGGTTCACGCTACTGGGCTTCGATGCCGCCGCCGACTTCGATGCCGCGGCGCGGATCTACCGGAGTTGTCGCAGCGCAGGCGTCACCCCACGGGGAATGGTTGATTGCCTGATCGCGGCGGTCGCATGGCGGCACGGCGCCAGCCTGCTCGCCCACCACGCCGACATGCACCGCATCGCACGCGTCATGGGGATCGAGACGGACAGTGCGTCGCTTCGCTCAGGCAACGACCCGTAGAGCGATCCGCCGGACCTTAGGAGGATCATCCGGGTCCCAGCGCGGGTGATCCCCCCAAGGTCCTGAAGGCGATGAGCGGTGGGGTCAGGAGGTGCGGCGGCGGGCACGTCGGTGTGGGCGGATGCTGCGGTGACCGCTCGGCCGGACGCCGACCCGCTGGCCGTCGACACCGGGACCCGATCTCGTACACGATGCGGTGGTCACGGGTACGAATTCTCCTCAACCACCAACCGCGAGCTGGGTCGCAGCTGCGAGTGCTCAGCGCGAGCCCGATCGATGACCGCGGCCAGTTGCTGGCACCCCTCCGAAACGGAAAGCGAGGCCATGACACCGGCAGTACTCACCGCCTAGAGTGCTGCCACCGGAGCACGTCGTTGACGGCGTGATCCGTCACGACCGTGGACCTGACCCGGTCTCGACCAAGGAGCACCCTGTGGCCTCTCGCCTCAACCCGTACATCAGCTTCACCGGCAACGCCCGGCAAGCCATGGAGTTCTACCGGAGCGCCCTCGGCGGCGCATTGACGCTGCACACCTTCGGAGAGTTCGGCGCACAGGACTCCCCGGACGCCGACAAGATCATGCACGGCATGCTCGAGACCGACAGCGGATTCGCGCTCATGGGCGCCGACACCCCAGCTGGGATGGAACACAACCCTGGGAACAACATCGCGGTCAGTCTGAGCGGGGACGAAACCGACGAGTTGCGCAGCTACTGGGAGCGACTGTCCGACGGGGGCACCGTGTCGGTCCCCCTGGAGAAGCAGATGTGGGGCGATGAATTCGGCATGTGCGTGGACCGGTTCGGCATCGCTTGGATGGTCAACATCGGTCCGCCGCAGGCCTGACCCGCCGCTGGGTCACGGTCAGAGTCCGGACTGCTCATCCTCTGGTCTTGTCGGCGGCGTCGAGGATGACGCGGGCCAGCTTGTCGGGCTGGGTGAGCTGCGGCCAGTGGCCGCCCGGCAGGTCGACGTACTCGACGTCACGGATCCGGGCCAGTTCGCTGACCGGCTCCTCGCCGGCCGCAACCCAGCCGCGGAGCTCGGCGGCGGTGTACTCCGGGCACACGGCCGTGACGGGGACGACGTACCGCCGCTCGTCGCGCAGCCGCAGCGGGGTGGTGAGGACCTGCTCGGGGGCAGGGATCGCGTCGTCATAGAACCGCGCTAGCAACTCCTCGTCGAAGTCGGCGACGTTCGCTTCCTCGCCCACGTCGGCCCAGTCCGGCATAGCGACCTCGCCGCCGTGCGCTGGGAGGCCCTCGAGCAGCGCGCTGCCATCAGGAGTGGGGAAGCCGCCGACGTACACCGCCCGAGCGACCCGGTCCGGCCGGGCATCCACCGCGGCGTGGCCGATCCCGCTGCCCGCCGAGTGGCCCACCAGGAGCACCGGCCCGTCGGCATTCTCGATCGCGGAGACCACCGCGTCCACGTGGTCGGCCAGGGTGATGCTGGAGCGGTCGGCGTCCTTGCTCTCCATCCCGGGCAGGGTCAGGGCACGCACCCGGTTGCCGGCCCCTTCGAGGGCAGGGATGACGGCATTCCAGGAGGAGCCGTGAAGCCAGAGACCGGGAATGAGGATGATGTCCATGGGTCCCCTCTGGGTGGAAGCCACATGATCGGGTGTTCTCGACCAGAGACGCTAACAGGAGGGACGACGCCCGAGCCGGGGCGCCTTCCACTCGCTCCACGCCCAGCTGCTGGACCTGATGAGCAGCATCGCGTACCACGTCAACGTCCTGCAGACTCGTGCACATGACGGCAACGGAACCTGCAATCTCCGTCGTGCCCGCCAACGAGGCGAGCTGGGAAGACCTGCAGACGGTCTTCGGCACGCGCGGCGAGGCGTCCAGATGCCAGTGCCAGCGGTACAAGCTGCGGCCGCGGGAGTCCTTTGCCGCGTTTCCCGCCGAAGAACGCGCCTACCGGCTGCGCCAGCAGACCGACTGCGGCCATCGGGAGTCGGGCACGACCAGCGGCCTCGTCGCGTACCTCGACAGCGAGCCCGTCGGCTGGTGCGCGATCGAGCCTCGCACCGCCTACGCGGGCCTGCTGCGCAACACCCGCGTCCCCTGGGCGGGTCGCGCGGAGGACAAGGCCGACGACAGCGTCTGGGCCGTGACCTGCATCTTCACCCGCGTGGGCTTTCGGAAGCGCGGCGTCAGTCGGGCACTCGCGCGCGCCGCGGTGGACTTCGCCCGCGAGGGCGGCGCCCGCGCCATCGAGGGCTATCCAATGACCACGAAGAACGTGATCCTGGAGGAGCTCCACGTCGGCACCGAAGGCGTGTTCGCCGACGCCGGCTTCACGGAGGTCAGCCGTCCGACACTGCGGCGTGTCGTGATGCGGGTCGACTTCTGATGCCCCAGCCCCAGACCGCTCCTCGCCGTGGGCGTCCCTGGCCAGCGCCCGGCGGCCCCGCATTAGGGCTAGCCGTGACCTAACGACATGTCATGAGGGGTACATAATGAACACTGGCGGTCACTCGACCAAAGTGCGAAACCGCCTCTGAACTGCACAAACACTGGAGCGGGTGACGAGAATCGAACTCGCACTGTCAGCTTGGGAAGCTGATGTTCTGCCATTGAACTACACCCGCGCAGCGCCCGGCTCTCACCGGGGCGAGCGGTCACGATACTACCGGCCGCCACCTGGCGATGTTTGCGGGCAGACGCCATCGGGCACCGGGCGACGTGGGGCGAAGTTGCTCGACCGAGGAGGGAGACTTCTCAGATGGACAGTTCCAACATCTGGTGGATCGTGCTGGTCGTGATCGCCGTACTGGTCGTCATCGCGGTGGTTGCGATGATGGCGAAGCGGGGCGGAAAGCAGCGTGAGGAGCAGCACCGCACGGAGGCGCGGGACATGCGCAAGGACGCTGCCGCGACCTCGCGCCAAGCCGATGAGCGGGAGGCCGACGCCGCACAGGTCGACGCGAGAGCCCATCAGGCTCAGGCCGATGCCGACGCCAAGGCGGCGGAGGCGGCTCGGCTCGAGGCCGACGCAGCGGAGCGGGCGAGGGACGCGCGCAGCGCTCGAGGCGAGGCCGACGAACGGCTCTCCAAGGCCGACGACGTCGACCCAGACGCGGACAGGGACAGCGACGATCGCCGCGTCGGCGATGACCGCCGCGATCGCTACGACCGCCGAGACCGAGGCGACCGCCGGGAGCGCGGCGACCGTCGGGACCCGGACGACCGCCGCAGCTGAGCAGCCGTTTCGGTAAGTTGCGTGCGTGCTGCTCTCTGACCGCGACATCCGGGCCGAGGTCGACCTGGGCCGGGTCGTGCTCGACCCCTACCTCTCGGACATGGTGCAGCCGTCGAGCGTCGACATCCGTCTCGACCGGTTCTTCCGCGTGTTCGAGAACCACCGCTACCCGCACATCGACCCGGCCGCGGACCAGCCGGACCTCACCCGGGCGGTGGAGCCGGTCGCCGACGAGCCGTTCATCCTGCATCCAGGCGAGTTCGTGCTCGGCTCGACGTACGAGGCCGTCGGTCTGCCCGACGACATCGCCGCCAGACTCGAAGGCAAGTCGTCGCTGGGCCGACTCGGGCTGCTCACCCACTCCACGGCCGGATTCATCGATCCAGGTTTCTCCGGTCACGTGACGCTGGAGCTGTCCAACGCCGCCACGCTGCCGATCAAGCTGTGGCCCGGGATGAAGATCGGTCAACTGTGCTTCTTCCGGCTGAGCTCACCAGCGGAGCACCCGTACGGGTCAGCCCGGCACGGCTCGCGCTACCAGGGCCAACGCGGGCCGACCCCGTCCCGGTCGCACCTGAACTTCCACCGCACCGAGACCTGACGCCGCCGACAGGCGGTCAGCCGTCGATGCGGTCGGCGAGGCGCCGCAGTGCGCTGGCGACATGGCGCCGGTGCTCGTGCGGAGGCCGGGGCGGCACGTGGCGGGTGGTGGTGGTGGCGCTTGCATCCCGGGTCCGCAGCAGGGCAAGGTCTTCGGTGAAGTACTCGCTCATGACCTCACCACCGCGATGTCGCCGCTGACCGTGTTGAGCTTGAGCCGGACCCGCTGCTCTTCGTCATCGGGGACGTCCGACGACTCGAGGTCGCTCTCGACCCGCCCGGTCAGGGTCTTCACGTCGAGCCAGGCGGCGGTCCCTGGCACGACGCCGACGTGGATGTCACCGGACGCACCCTGGGCCTGCACGTTGCCCTTCCGGACACTGCCGAGATGTACGTCTCCGGAACCGGTCTGAGCCTTGACGTCGTCATCGGCTTGGCCGACAGAGATGTCCCCGCTGCCGGTCTGGATGACAAGGCCGCGCTCGGCGGCGTCGACCCGCACGTCGCCGGAGCCGCTCTGGACCTTCGCGGCGGCCTCCAACCTCGCGATCCGGATGTCCCCGGAACCGGTCTGCAGGTGGAGCTCGGCGCTCGCCCGCTCGACCTCGACGTCACCGCTTCCGGTCCGGACCCGGCTCGGCCCGTCGAGGTGGTCGAGGGCAACGTCACCGGAACCGGAGTCGACCCGACTGTCCCCGAAGGTGCCGCGGGCCTGCAGGTCGGCGGAGCCGCTCTTGACCGCCAGCCTGGTGTGCGTGGGTGCAGTCACGTGCAGGCGCAGCTCGGGGTCGCGGCCAGAGCTGGCGAACGACCGCTTCGGCACGAAGACGACGAGCGCCTCGCCGCGCTGCTCGATGATCGTGTCGGCGACCATCGCCCGGCTATCCTCGTCGTCGCGGCGGCCCGACAACTCGACTGACGTCTCGGTGACGTCGCGGGCGTCGATTGTGATGTCACCTGAGCGAAACTCGATCGTCAGCTGCGGTGGTGTGGGGGTGTCGAAGGTATGCACGGTCTCTCCTCCTAGCGGGCCCAGCCGGTCACGTGTTGACCCGGGCCCCGACGGTTGCGACCGGGGGCGGAGCCGAACGGGACCGAGCTGAGATCGATGTCGACGTTGATGGCGCGCTCGCGGGTGGCCGCCCGGACGGCGGCGACGAGCCAGGTGTTCAGCGACTGTCCACGCCGCCCGGCGAGTTCCTCGGCCCGCTGCTTGAGCGCATCCGGCAGGCGGAGGGTGATCCGGGCGACGGGGCCGTCCTCGTCGTACTCTTCATCGCCTTCCGGTTCGGCCGGAGTCTCCGGCGTCGGCGGTGGTGGTGCGGTGACGACGAACTGCGGCTCGCGGCCCTTGAGCCGGACCTCGACCGAGCCGCCCTCGAGTTGCTGGCTGATCTCGGCGGCCGCATCCGACAACGCCTCGAGCAGCACCATGCGCAGTGCCGGCTGGAGGGCGAGCACGAGCCGTTCGGCGGCCGCCGCGACGTCGTCGCCACCAACCGAGGCGGTCGAGATCAGGTCAGCGCGTAGGTCCTCGAGGTACGGCGTGGTGTCCATGCGCACCACCATGACACCATCATGACGTCGTGTCAACCGGGCAAAAACTTTGACGCGTCACGAGGAGGGGGTTGGGAGGGGTGGGGTTGCTGGGTCCTCACGCCGCACCGAGGCGAGGAGGAGCTGGGCGACGTCGAGCACCTCGACCTCGTCGCGCGCCTCGCCGTCGGCCTGCTTGGCGGTCAACCCGTCCGAGAGCATCACCCGGCAGAACGGGCAGCCGGTCGCGATCTG
>JALZMX010000314.1 GCA_030857985.1 Actinomycetota bacterium
GTCTTGGGATGGATGAAGAGTTGCTGTGCGATGGCGTGGTTGGAGCGCCCTTCGGCCATCAGCGCGACCACCTCCCGCTCCCGAGGCGACAGCGGCTCTACAGGGGTGGGCCGCCGAGGGCCTCCCATCAGCCGGCTGACCACCTCCGGGTCCACCGCGGAGCCCCCGCCGGCGACGCGGCGCACCGCGTCGGCGAACTCGGCGATGTCGGCGACCCGCTCCTTGAGCAGGTACCCCACGCCGCCGCCTCCACCGGAAAGAAGTTGCAGCGCGTAACGTGTCTCGAGGTGCTGCGAGAGCACGACCACCCCCACCTGAGGGTGAGCCTGTTTGATCGCCACGGCTGCCCGCAGACCTTCGACGGTGTGGGTCGGCGGCATACGTACGTCGACGATGGTGACGTCGGGGCGCAGCTCGGTGACCCGGTCGAGCAGCTCGTCAGCTGTGTCCAGCTGGGCCAGCACCTCGAACCCTTCGTCCTCGAGCAGGCGGGCCACTCCCTGGCGCACCAGGGCGGCGTCGTCCGCCAGGATCACCCGCATGGGAGGTGGGCGATCACACTGGTGCCCTGCCCTGCCTCGCTGCACAGACTCAGGCGGCCTCCGAGGGCCTCCACCCGATCCCGCAGGCCCTCCAGGCCGGATCCGGTGCGGACGAGGGCGCCCCCGACGCCGTCGTCGGTCACCTCCACCGCGAGCCCCTGCGCCGTACGGACGGCTCGGACCAAGACCTGCGAAGCATGGGCGTGCTTGGCCACATTCGCCAACGCCTCGGAGACAACGAAGTAGGCAGCTGCTTCCACCGGGGCGGCCAGGCGAACCGGGGCATCGAGCTCCAGGCGCACGGGCATCGGCGAGCGCTCGGCGAGCGACTCCACGGCTGCGACAAGGCCCTCCTCGGTGAGGATCGGCGGGTGCAGTCCGGCAGCGAGTTCGCGCAGCTCGTGCAGGGCGGCGCTGAGCTCGTCGGCGGCTTCAGCGAGCAGGTCGCTGACACCAGGGTGAGCCGCCGTTCCCAACCGAGACCGAGCCAGACGCAGCGCCAGGGACAGGGTGACCAACCGCTGTTGGGCGCCGTCGTGCAGGTTGCGCTCCACCCGGCGCCGCGCCGCGTCACCTACTTCCACGATCCGGGCACGGGAGGCGCGCACCTCCTCCAACCGGTTCGTGACCTCGGCGTGGAGGCGGTGGTTCTCGAGGGCGAGACCGGCGGCCGCGCAGACCGCGTCGAGCAACGCCGGCTCCTCGAGCACGGCCCGGTCGTGAACGAGCGCGCCCACCGGCTGGCCGGCCCGTTCGATCGTCGTCACGGCCAGTCGATCATCGTGCGGCGGAAGCGTCACGGGATGTCCCTCGGCGTCCCGGTAGCCACCCGAGTCAGAGTCCCAGGAAGCGAGTTCGACGGCGGGATCGCGCAACGCCTTGGCGACCGCAGCCCGCAACTCGCCGCGAGCCGGTGCCTTCCTCAGCTCGACCACCAACGTACCGACGCCACCTCCCGCCAAGCGGCTGCGCAGCATCCCGGCGAGGAAAGCGAGCGGGATGGCCAGGAAGCTGACCTCCTCGACGAGGTTCCAGCCTTCGCCGACTCGCCATGGCGTCCCGAGCTCTTCGAGGATCTGCGCCGCCGACACCGCCCCGTACACCCATGTCGTCGGCAGCACCGGGACGAGGGTGCGCCGGGCGGCGGATGTCCCTCGCCGCCAGTGAGCTGCCAGCACGAGGGTCACGGCGACGATCCCCGTCAAGGTGGCGACCTTGATCGCGACGCCGAGGACCTGACCGAGTCCGTTCGCGTCGTCGACGGCGAACAGGTTGGTGGGGCAGTCGCGGCATCCGTCGAGGTCCACGAGGGCGACGCCCGAGACGATGACGACGTAGGCGCTGATGACGATCAGGCGTTCGACCCGAGAGGACAGACGACCGCTGGGAAAGGCAACCGCCATGTGGACGACCAAGGCGATGGGAACGAAGACCAGGACCAAGCCGATCGTGAACCCGAGCGCGGTCGTGCCGACCCACAGAAAGCAGCGGGCCGCCAACCACACCATGCCTGCGGCGATCATCAGGATCCCGGTGACGCTGTCGGGTCGCCGGGCCGAGGTGCCGAGGCCGGCCACGACGAACAGCAGTCCGGCAAGGAGCTCCCGGCCGGCGACGACGGGCTCGACGCCCCTGGCGACGGCTGGCCCCACCGAGCCGGCCACGAGGGCGGTCGTGAGTGCGATCAAGCCCGCTCGCCACCGACTGCTCATCGGCCGGCCTCGTAGAGCTGCGCGAGCAACCGTCCGTTGAGATCGGCCTTGGCCAGGAAACCGCCGGTCGGGCTCCGGGTGAGCCGCGACCCGTAGTCCGTGGCACTGCGGCTGGAGGTGAGTACGACGACGGGTCGGGACCCAACGACGGCCAGGGCCTCGGCGACCGCGAACCCGTCCATGTCGGGCAGTTGGATGTCGAGCAGCACCAGCTGCGGTGTCAGAGTCAGCACCGCGGCCAGGGCGGTAGCACCGTCGGCCGCCTCACCGACCACGTCGAACCCCCCCTCCTGCAGCAGGCGACGAGCCATGCTGCGGAAGCCGGGGTGATCGTCGACGATCAGCACGGTCGGTCCCATGGTGCTGATGGTGGCCCCGTCTCCATCAATCGGCTACGGGGTTGACCCTGAAATCGGGGCTGACCCTGATGCCCGGCCATGGTGACGCCTCGTAGGTTCCGTGCAGCCGCCGAGCCAAGGAGAACAGCGATGCCCACGAGCGCCGTCACCCAGTCCCCGACCCCCGAGCACGCCGCGACACGCGCCTCCGGACCGAGAGCCAGGCGCTGGGGTTGGCGACTCTACTGGGCGAACGTCACCGTCACCGGCCTGATCGGATTGGTCTTCGCGCAATCGATGCGCCTCACGGCAGGCCCCTACACGGTGGACGAGCGCTATCCCTTCGGCGATGCCGAGCGCGCCTACCAGGTCACGGTCGGATTCGACTGGATCGCCTACGCGATCCTTCTCGCCGTCGCTGGTGTGGCGATTCGCCGGACGGGTGGGCGCGGTCTCTGGGCACTCTTGACCCTGAGTTTCATCGTCCTGTGGTTCCCGCACGTGCTGATCGGCGCGGCCATGGTGCTGAACGGTTCCTGACCTGCCGGTGTGCTGATCGCCGATCTGATGACGGTGTACCACCCGGAGCAAGAGTTACGCCGACAGCGCGGCCTTCCGGTGTCGAGACAGCCGGTCCTCGGGAAGGTCCGCCAGAACGTCGATCTCGCCTGCGCGGGGGGGTGCACAGCTCCAGCATCAGCGTCCCGACGTCGACGGCGGACAGCAGCGACTTCAGGGGGCGAGCTGGTTGCCGGTGAGCCGGCACCAAGCCGGCAGGTCCTGTTCGACCGAGGACTCCATGGACAGCGGGTGTCACACGCGCGGGCGCCGGACCGTCCGGGACAGATGCCGAGCTACGACGAGGCGTGGAGTCCGTGGACCACGAAACCGGTGGAGGGCTCGCCCGACCGGACGAGAGGGTTGGCAGCTCAGCGATGTGTCATGCCGACTCCCCCTCCTCTCCTGCGGCTCTGGGTGCGGCCTTTATCCTGGGACACCGAGGAGGAACGTGCCCGTACACCGTCTGCTGCCGACGCCCGAGGCCGTTGACCTCCTCGGGCTCGTCGGCGCACTCGCCGACCGCGAGCTCGCGCCGGTCGCGGCCGAACATGAAAGGGCCGGCCGATTCCCGCGCGAGGTGTTCCGAACCCTCGGCCGGGCCGGCGTTCTCGGCCTGCCCTACCCGGAGGAGTTCGGCGGGGGCGGGCAGCCGTACGAGG